>JBKOUY010000181.1:0-12865 GCA_046723645.1 Actinomycetota bacterium
CGCACGTGTGGCTGTGGGCACTCGCGGCCAACCAGCGACTCCGCCGCGACGCTCGGGACCTGATCCAGGATCCCGACAACGAGGTGCTTTTCTCCGTGGCGTCGGCATGGGAGATCGGCATCAAGGCAGCCAAGGGCAAACTGGATCTACCGGCGCCCGCAGAGGTCTTCGTTCCTGAGGCGATCGCCACCAGCCCCACCAACATCCTCGAGATCACGTTGCGCCACGTGCTGCGATCCGCCGCATTGCCACCACACCACAACGACCCGTTCGATCGTCTGCTCGTCGCACAGGCTCAGATGGAACAGCTGCCTGTGCTCACCGCCGACAGGTCCTTCGACCCCTACGAGATCAATGTGATCCCAGCGGCAACCGATCCTCGTCCCCGGCGTCGGCGCTCCGCACCGACGACAAGACGGGACATCTGATCCACCAGGTGGTCAGCGTCTGAACTCAAGATCATGGCCGCGCCCCGGTAGTCGAGCCGCCGGGACCTGCCGATCAAACGAGCAGTACGGCGGAAATCGCGATATACCCCGGATGGGTATACACGATCACAAGGCCTCTGAGCAGGGAAAATGTCGGGTGGGCCGGATTTGAACCGGCGACCTCTGCGTCCCGAACGCAGCGCTCTGCCAAGCTGAGCCACCACCCGGAGAACCGGAAGGGGAACTCTATCCGGTCACCGCGGCGGGAACCGACCCGAAAACGGCGCCGATCGGCCCCAGGACCTCGCCTGAGCCCGCGACTCAGGCGGGCGTCAGGCCGGACGGCTCGAAGTACGTCTCGTGCGAGGTGAGCGCCCGGGCGGCACGGCGGAGGCGGAACGAATCGAGCGGCTTGATCAGCCACCCCTGGACGCCCGTCCGGCGCGCCATGGGGACGTCGGCGGGACGGTCGAGAAGGAGCACGATCGGCACCCGGGGCACGCCATCGGAGTCGAAGCCCTGCTGCAGGTCGAGGGCGGTGGCGATGCCACCCATGTTGCCGATCTGGAGGTCCAGCACCACGAGATCCGGCTTGACCTGGCGCACGGCAGGCATCACGTCCCGCCCGGCGCGGACGCGCACCACCCCGGTGTCCTCGTCGGTGAGCGCGGCGTCGACGTCTTCGTAGATCCAGTCGGCGTCGGACGCGAGCAGCACCGTGGGCACGGTTGGGCAGGCTACGAGTCGGGAAAGGTGCGGTGCCAACGCCCGTGGTCGGGCGACAGCCATGTCGGGCCGGCGGCACGCCGGACCGCCGCTACGATCGCCGATCGCGGTTCAGGAGGAGGAGCACGTGCTCGACATCCAGGTTGACGAGGCGGACAGTTACACGGTCTGCCGGCCCGTGGGTGAGCTCGACGCCTACACGGTCGGCCAGTTCCGAGACGCCTTGGGAGAGCTGGCCGACAAGCGTTACCTGCTCATAGACCTGTCGTCGGTGCCGTTCATGGATTCGGCGGGGCTCGGTGCCCTGATCGGCGGCATCCGCCGCGCCCGCGAGGCGGGCGGCGACGTGGCGGTGGCGTGCAGCCGCCCCACCCTCACCCGGCTCCTGCACACGACGGGATTCGACCGCATCGTGCCCGTCAAGGACACCGTCGAGTCGGCCGCCGCGGCCCTCGACGAGGCGGCCGCCGCCGTCGACGAGTAGGCGCCGATCAACGGGAATCTCACCGGGGCATCAGCGCGAGAAGAGGTGGGCGGCCAGCCCGCCCATGCCGCCGATGTCGTGGACGTCGGTGCTGAGGAACGGCACCCAGACCACCGGCGCCGGCGCCACGGCGTCGGCCAGCCCGCCGAGGTGGGCGAGCTCCCTCGCCGACACCGTCCGGTAGTCCGCCAGGTTGCGGTACAAGCCACCCAACTCGGTGCCCTCCAGGGTGCGGGCACGCTCGGCGGCCGCCTCGCCCAGGCCTGCCCCGAACGATGGGTGAACCCGGTTGACCACCAGCGCCTGCACGGCGATGCCCGCCTCGCCCAAGCGGTCGACGAAGAAGTGCGCCTCCGCGACCGTGTCCCGGCGCGGCGACGCCACCAGGACGAAGGCGGTCTCCGGCGCGGCCAGGAGCTCGTTGACCCGGGCGGCTCGTTGGCGGAACCCCTCCTCCATCCCCTCGAAGGCCTGGAAGAAGGCGATGGCGTCGTCGACCACCTCGCCGCCCACCACCTTCGAGACGGTCCGCAGGAACGCCTGCGCCGCAACGTTCACCGCTCGGACGATGCCGCGGCTGGGTGCCATCAGCATGCGGAACAGGCGGTGCTCGAGGAACCGGGACAGGCGCCGCGGCGCGTCGAGGAAGTCGAGGGCGTGGCGCGTCGGCGGCGTGTCCACCACCACAAGCTCGAAGTCCGTCTCCTCGTGGAGCTCGTAGAGCTTCTCCATCGCCATGTATTCCTGCGTCCCCGACAGGGCGCCGGCGATGTTGCGGTAGAAGGGGTTGGCGAGGATCCGCTCGGCCTGCTCGGGCGTCGCCGCGTACTTGCCCACCAGGGCGTCGAACGTCGAGCGAGTGTCGAGCATGGTGGCCCACAGCTCGCCCGGCCAGTCGCCCTCGATTCGGCTCGGGGTATCCGTGAGGCCGGCCAGCCCCAGGGCGTCGGCGAGCCTGCGGGCGGGATCGATGGTCACCACCACCGTCTTACGCCCGCGGCGGGCACCCTCGAGGGCGACCACCGCGGCGATGGTCGTCTTGCCGACACCCCCGGAGCCGCAACATACGACGATGCTTCGCTGGGTGACGACGTCATCGAGCCGGTCGCCGTCGTCCAGCGCGACGGTGTGGGGTGCCCCCGCGGCGCTCACAGCGGCAGCCCCGCCAGCGCGTCGATCCCGGCGAGCAGAGCGTGCGCCAGGACGTCGAGGTCCGGCGGACCGATGTCGGTCGTGAACAGGAACGGCAGCCGCAGCTGTGGGAGCGGCAGGTGCTCCTCGAGGCGACCGATCTGCTCCGCCTGGAGCGCCATGCGGCCGCGGCGGAACGAGGCCGCCGCCGCCAGCGCCTCGGGCTCGCCGGGGCGCAGCGCCACACCGGCCCGTTCGGCGGCGACATCGGGATCGACCTCGAGCCCGAGAAGCTCCCCGACCACACCGTTCACGACGATCGGCCCGAGGCCCACGCCCACGCGGTCCTCCAGCGAGAACGCGGTCTCGACCGCCTCGTTCACCGGCGTCTCCTCGGGGATCGTCACCAGCACCACCTGGCATCGCCGGTGGTCCTCCAGCAGCTCGAGCACGTCGCGGGCCTGGGCGTTGATGGGGCCGACGCTCACTGTGTCGAGCAGGCTCCGGGCGGCCTGCAGGAAGGCGATGGCGTGGCCGGCCGCCGGGGCATCGAGGACGATCAGGTCGGCGGCGCCCGCCCTCTCGAGCTGCTTGACCTTGCCGAGCAGCAGGATGTCCTTGATGCCCGGGGCCGCGGTCGCCACCACGTCGAGCGCCCCGGACGACACCAGCCGCCTCGACAGGCGGGACAGACCATGGTCCCGCAGGTACTCCAGCAGCGCGGCGTCGGCGGTCAGCGTGCGGGCCCGCACGTCGGCGGCACCCTCCGGTCCGCCGCCCGGCGACAGCACGACCTCGTCGTAGCTCAGCTCGCCCTGGCCGAACATCGCCGGTAGCCCGCTGCGGCCCTCGACCTCCACGACCAGGGTCGACAGACCCGTCAGGGCGGCGGCGTGCGCCAGGGCCCCGCTGACCGTGGTTTTGCCGACCCCGCCCTTCCCGGCCACGATGACCAGCCGAGATGCACGGAAGAACTGTTCAGGATCCACTGCGCGCGTCGTCCACCAGGAGCCGTTCGGCGGTCCGCCGGACTGTACCCAAGCTCGCCGCGTTGCTACTCATGGCGGGCGCGGTGGCGCTGGCGGCGGGACCGACGGGGGCGGCGGGCGCGTCCGGAGTCGCCGGGGCGGCGGGTGACCGCGCCGCTCAGGCGGGGTGCGCCGGTAGCGGCACCGGCCCGGTGGCGGTCGTGGAGGTCGACGGGCTTCTCGACCCCGTGCTCGTCGACTTCATCAAGGACCAGGTCCACGCCGCCGAGCGCGCCTGTGCGGTGGCGCTGGTCCTGCAGCTCGACAGCGGCGACGCCGTCGTCTCGGACGGCGAGCTCGACCGCCTCATTGCGACCATCGACGACTCGTCGGTCCCGGTCGACGTGTGGATCGGGCCCTCGGGCAGCAAGGCGGCCGGCGAGGCGGTCCGCGTCGTGGCCGCAGCCGGAGTGACCGGCATCGCCCCCGGGTCCAGCATCGAGGTGACGCCGGTCCTGCTCGAGGCCAGGGGCGTGGCGCCCGGCGAACTCGGCGCCGTCGACGTCGGCGACCGCGTGGGCGCGAGCCGCGCCGTGGAGCTCGGCCTCGTCGACTCGGCCGCCCCCGTGATCGGCCAGTTCGTCGTCGACCTCCCCGGCGTCGAGACCGAGGTCGTCGACGGCAACCGCCAGATCGCCAACGGCCAGGAGGTGCAGTTCGGCGGCCTGAGCCTGGTCGGTCAACTCATGCACACCGTGGCGAGCCCGGCGGTCGCCTACCTGCTGTTCGTGATCGGCCTGGCACTCCTGCTGTTCGAGCTGTACACGGCCGGCGTGGGCATCGCCGGCATGGTGGGTGCCGGTTCGCTCATCCTCGGTTGCTACGGGCTCGCCGTGCTGCCCACGCGGCCGATCGGGGTCGCACTGCTGCTCCTCGCCATGTTCGGCTACGGAGTGGACGTGCAGACGGGCGTGCCGCGCCTGTGGACGGCCATCGCCACCGTGAGCTTCGTGCTCGGGTCGCTCGTGTTGTACGACGGGCTCTCGGTGAGCTGGATCACCCTGCTGGCCGCATTCGTCGGCATGACCTTGGCGATGTACGCGGGCATGCCCACCATGGTCCGAACGCGCTTCTCGACGCCGACCATCGGCCGTGAGTGGATGATCGGTGAGCTCGGCGAGGCCCGGACCGACATCGCGCCCGACGGCGTCATCACCCTCAGGGACGCCCCGTGGCGGGCGCGCACCAACAGGGCCACGCCGATCCGCCGGCACGAGCGAGCCCGAGTGGTGGCGATCGAGGGGCTCGTGCTGGAGGTCGAGCCGGAGGCCGGAGGGGCGCGCGACTACCGCGAGCGCAGACGCCCGAGCGACTGACATATCGCCTCAGAGCACCCCCGTGGGCGCCGGCTTATTTGGGCTTAGACAACACGGGCGTCATTCCCCCGAAGCAAAACTTCATGGACCGTTCACGCCTCTGACCAGCGGTAAGACCCGTTCTGCACGCGCCGTAAGGACAAGAACTTTCCCTTGTTTCGGGTCTATGCACGGCTGTATGGTCCGCTCTGAAGGGGGGTCGTCAGTGAGCGCACAGCGTGTTGATGAAGCATGGCAGGTGAGGGCTGCGTGCCGGGGGCCACAGGCCGTGGTCTTCTTTCCGCCGCCACACTTCGAGCGAAAGAGCGAGAAACTCAAGCGAGAAGAGCAAGCCAAGGCCATCTGCGCGACGTGCCCTGTGCGGGAGCCCTGCCTGCGGTACGCGTTACGCATACGTGAGCCTCACGGCATCTGGGGGGGATTCAGCGAGGCCGAGCGCAGAGCGCTCGTCGCGCAGCACAACTGACGACGGCCACGTCGGCCCGCGCCAGGGCCTCGTGGTCCGCGCGACGCGGGGGGCACGGTGCTCATCGACGTACCGGCGGCATGCCCCCAGGCTCATCGCACACATGTGACCCCCAGCTGGTTGCCGGGCCGGCGGCCGGGGTCTCGGCGATCCTGACCGCCGGCCGGCTCGAGGTGTGGTTGGCGCACCGGAGGCGGCTAGCAACCCCCGGCGATCGCCGCGCGGGCCCCCTCTGGACCGGAGCGGCGCTTGTTGCTCTCCCCCTTGGCCTCCGACGCTACAACCACGCCCATACGAGAATCCCCGTACCCCTTGTACGAGAACCCCGTACTACCGGTATGTTACTCCCTGGTAGCCCACGTGTGAAGGGGGTCACACCGTCGGGCGTCGGGAGCCAGCGGGCGCCAGTCCGGCGATAACGCCCCGGCTGTAGGCTGAGGCGAACGTGCGGTCGCCACCGCCGGTGTTCGCCCGCCCGATCCAGCTCGATCTCACCTACCGCACCACCCTCGGCACATGGTTCTCCTGCTCGTTCTCCTCTTCCTCGTGGCCCCCCTCGTCGAGCTGGCGGTGATCGTCCAGGTTGCCACCACGGTCGGGGTCCTCAACACCATCGGTCTGCTCATCGCGATCTCGATCCTCGGTGCCTGGCTGGCGCGGCGGGAGGGGCTCGTCACGATGCAGCGGATCCAGCTGGCCCTGGGGCGGGGCGAGATCCCGAGCCGCGAGGTCGCCGACGGCGGGTTGATCCTGTTGGCCGGCGCCCTCATGATCGCACCCGGCTTCATCAGCGACATCCTGGCCCTGCTGCTCCTGTTCCCCCCCACCAGGGCGGGCCTCCGCACGGTGCTGATGAAGGCGGTGGTGGCGCGGGGTCGAGCCCGCGTCACCGTGACCGGCGCGGGGCGGCCGAGGCGCCGGGGCTCGGGGGCCGACGACATCTGGGACGTCGACAGCTGGGAGGACCGGCCGCGCCCCGCGGCCCGCGGTGAGTTGGGGGATCCCACATGACCGACGAGGCCACGCAGCAGGCACCCGTCGACGTCCCCAAGCCCATCGTCTACGGCGTCGCGAGCGCCCTGTCCCCCATGGTGCGCCGCATCGTCGCCAGCAACCCGGGGATCATGACGGGGCCGGGCACCAACACCTACCTCGTGGGCATCGACGAGATCGCAGTGATCGACCCCGGCCCCGGGGATGCCGAGCATCTCGATGCGATCGCCGGCTGCGGCGGCGACCGGATCCGCTGGATCCTGCTCACGCACACCCACGAGGACCACTCGCCGGGGGCCGTCGGCCTCAAGAAGCGAACCGGGGCCGAGATCCTGGCGTTCGACGGCGGCGAGGGAAAGGGCAGGGTACGAATCGACGGCACGCTCGGTGATGAGTCCGTCATCGAGGCGACGGAGTTCCACCTCACCGCCCTCCACACCCCGGGGCACGCCTCGAACCACCTCTGCTTCCTGCTCAACGAGGAGCGCACGCTGTTCACGGGTGACCACATCATGCAGGGCTCGACTGTGGTCATCCGCCCGCCCGACGGCGACATGGCGGCCTACCTGGCGTCGCTCGAACGCCTGAGGCACATCCGGCCCCGCCTGAGGGCCATCGCCCCCGGCCACGGCCATCTCATCACCGACCCCATGGCGGTCGTCGACGAGTACATCGAGCACCGGCTCGCCCGCGAACGGCAGGTCCTCGACACCCTCGCCACCCGTGGGACGGCCACCGTCACGGAGCTGGTCGAGGACATCTACGTCGATGTCCCTCCGGAGCTGCACCCCTGGGCTCGCTTCTCGGTGTGGGCGCACCTGCGGAAGCTGGCCGACGATGGCCGGGTCAAGGGCGACGATCTCGACGCCAACTGGTCGCCGGCCTGAGCGGCGCCAGGCACCGGGCACCGCTGCCGGTCGCCCGCTACCGCTTGCGGAGCTTCCAGACCTGCTCGGACGGGAACCGGTGGGCCCAGTCGGCGGTCACGAAGAACTTGATCTCCGGTCCCGGGCCCGGTGCCTGGATCTCGATGTAGTCGACCACCTCGAAACCCGTCTCGCGGAACAGGCGGAACCACTGCGAAATGGGCAGGTTGAACTCGATGCCCCCCGGGTCGTCGATCGCATCGCGCCAGTCGAGGCGGTAGAGCGAGAAGTAGCTGCGTTCGAGCCGCTCGGTGCACGGGCTGGAACCGTCGAGCGGCGTGCACACCTGGGTCAGCGGGCTGTTCCCGAGGAACACCAGGGACCCACCCGTGCGTAGCAACCGGTGTGCCTCGGGGATCCAGACGTAGGGATCGCACCAGATCGCTGCTCCGTACTCGGAGATGGCGAAGTCGAACGACTCGTCGGCGTAGGGCACGGTCTCGGCGTTGCCGTGCAGCAGCATGAGCTCGACGCCGTGGTCCCGTGCGAGCCTGCGGGCGGTGTCGAGCTGCCGGTCGGAGTTGTCGATGCCCACGACCTGGGCACCCCTCCGGGCCATCCACGATGCGACGTAGGCCGTGCCGCACCCGAGCTCGATGGCGTCGAGATCGGTCATGTCCTCGGGGAGCAGCCGCAGCGTGGACTCCGGAATCGCCCAAATGCCCCAGTCCGGCTCCGTCGCCCGCCAATTGCGTTCGGCGGGCGCCACCCACTCTGGCGCCCGCTCGTCCCAGTGGGCGCGGTTGACGGCGACATGCTCGGGCAACTCGTCCTCGGTCACGCCGTCAGCATGCCCGAGGGCAGCTCGAGGGGTCAGGTGCCGGCGCGGTCCAGCGCAGCGACGGCGGCGTCGAGCATCCGCGCGCTGCAGCCCGCCATCGCCGCCAGCGGAACCGCCTCGTCGACGATCCGCTGCGCGATGTCACGGAAGGCGTCGGCGGCGGGCCCGTCGCCCATGGTGACCGGCGACCCGGTGTCGCCGCCGGTCGACACCGACGGCTCGAGGGGCACGGCACCCAGCAGCGGCACGCCGGCGTCATGGGCGAGCTGCTCGCCGCCGCCCTCGCCGAACAGGGCGTGCGTCTCGCCGTGCTCGCAGGTGAAGGCGCTCATGTTCTCGATCACGCCGGCCACGCGCAGGTAGCTCTTGCGGGCCATCCCCACTACCCGCACGGCGACCTTCTGGGCCGCCTGCGCGGGCGTGGTCACAACGACCACCTCGGCCTGAGGCAGCAGCTTGGCGACCCCCATCTGCACGTCGCCCGTGCCCGGGGGCATGTCGATGAGCAGGTAGTCGAGGTCGTCGCCCCACCGCACGTCCTGCAGGAAGTGCTGGACGCCTCGGTTCAGCATCAGGCCGCGCCACATCAGGGCGGTCTCCTCGTCGTCGACGAGGAAGCCCATCGACACGACCCGGACGACACCGTCGCCGATGGCCCGCTCGATCGGCAGCATCTGCTTGCGCCCGTCGTGCGTCGTCGTTCCCTCCAGGCGTCCCTCGACGCCCAGCATGCGCGGAACCGAGAATCCCCAGATGTCGGCGTCGAGCACCCCGACCTTGTGACCCCGCTGCGCCAGCGCCGCCGCCAGGTTGACCGTGACCGACGACTTGCCGACGCCGCCCTTGCCCGAGGCGACGAGGATGACCTTGGCGCCGAGCGGCACCGACGTGTTCTCCGGGCGCTGGGTGATGTTCCACCGGGCCTTGGCCATGGCCGAGGCCCGCTGATCGCCGGTCATCTCGGCCCAGTGCAGCCGCACGTCGGTCACGCCCGGGAGCGAGCCGATCCGCGCCACGACGTCGTGCTGGAGCTGCGATCGCAGCGGACACCCGGCGGTGGTCAGCGCCACCGTGACGTCCACGGATCCATCCGCCAGGACGTCGGCCGACCGGGCCATGCCCAGGTCGACGATGTCGCTGCCCAGCTCGGGATCGATCACGCCGCGCAACGCCGCCAGGACGTCGTCGGGCGTGGGCAGGCTCACCCGCGGGATTCTACCGGTGTCCGCCGGTGAAACCGGGCCGGAGAAAGCCGGCCACCGGTAGACTCGATCGGGTGTCCGAGGACACGCTCCCCGTTCGCACGACCGCCCCGGTCGGCGCCCCCCGGCTGGCCGTCCTCAAGGCCCTGGGCGACAACACCCGGTACGCGATCTACCTGGAGCTGGCGCGTTCGTCGCGGCCGCTGGCGACGGCCGAGATTGCGGACACGCTCGACCTGCACCCGAACACGGTCCGCCCCCACCTGGAGCGCATGCGCGAGGTTGGCCTCCTCGACGTCGAGACCGATGCCCGGGGCAACGTCGGCCGCCCGCAGCATCGCTATTCCCTCGCCGCCGACGCCCCCACCCTGGGGCTGGAGCCGGCGACCTTCCCGGTGCTGTCGCGCATGCTGGTGAGGCTGGCGGCGACCGCCGGGCTGGGGACCGGCGAGGCCGTCGAGGCGGGCCGAGAGCAGGGTGGGCTCGATGCCCTGGACGCCGAGGTGCCCGGCGAGGGCGACGGCCGCGTGTGCCTGCACGCGCTTGTTGCCCGGCTGGACGCGCTGGGCTTCGACCCCGCGGTGGCCAACGACGACGGCCAGGCCACCGTGGCCTTCACCCGCTGCCCGTTCCGCGAGCTCGCCGAGCGCCATCCCGACGTGGTCTGCGGCCTGCACCGGGGGTTGGTCGAGGGGTTCGTCGATGCGGTCGGAGGTGCCAGGGTGGACAGCTTCCACCCCCTGACCGACCGGGCGCCGTGCCAGGTCGAGCTGGAGCTGTCACCGAGCTGACGGCCCCGCCGGGCGGAACCACCGCGGTGCGGGTGTTCGCAACACATTGGTCTCCGCCGATACCATGACCCCTGATCTGGGAACCCGAGGAGGCTCCTGACGTGATCGTCCTCACCGACAACGCAACCGAGAAGGTCCGCTCACTCATGGACGCCGAGGGCGTGGCCGACCTGGCGTTGCGCGTCGCCGTGCGCCCTGGCGGCTGCTCCGGCTTCAGCTACGAGATGTTCTTCGACACCGACGTGGCAGACGACGACCAGACCGTGGACTACTCGGGCGTCAAGGTGGTGGTCGACGCCTCGAGCGCGATGCTCCTGGAGGGGGCGACCCTCGACTACAAGGACGGGCTCCAGGGCGCGGGTTTCGCCATCGACAACCCCAATGCCCAGCGCACCTGCGGCTGCGGCCAGAGCTTCAGCTAGCAGCCCGGGGCATCGAGCCGGGACAGATCAGAGGCTGGGGGGCCAATGAATCCGCGGGGGCGGCGCCGGCGTACGACCGGGGAGCCGCCCGGCCCCAGCCGACCTCCTGACCCGTTCGATCGCTACGCGTCCTACGACGAGGACCGGTACGGCAACGACCAAGGGTACGACCGGGGCCCGTACCGTGACCGACCCTCCGGGGAAAGGCTGACGGCGCCCATCGGGCGGCCGCCACCGCGCCGCCGCTCGACCCCCGATCCGGCGCACCTGGCACCTCGCCACGACCGTCGCCGGCTGATCGTTCTGATGCTCGCCTGCGTGCTGTTCGCGGGGACTGCGTTCGCCGTGCAGCGGGCGACATCCGACGACGGCGATGCCGTCGACCAGCCGAGCAACGCCGGCGCGGACGGCTCCGCGGATTCCACGGAGGCGGACACCGGTGGGGCCAGCACGACGACGCCGGAGCAGGCCGCACCTGCGTCCGGGTTCAAGGTCCCGGGGTTGCTGACGTTCCGCGGCGGCCCGACCCGCAGCTACTACGGCGAGGGCCCCGTGCCCCAACAGCCCGAGGTGCTGTGGAGCTATCCCGGCGAGAGCGGTGGCATGTGCGCCGAATCGTCGGTGGGCACCGAGACCAAGGTCTGGTGCGGTACCGGCTGGACCGGGCAGCCGTCCGTGTTCGAGCGTGACGGCCGCACGTGGGTGGTGTTCGGCGCCTATGACCGGAACATCCACTTCGTCGACTACGAGACCGGCCAGGACATCCTCCCGCCGTTCCCCACGGGCGACATCATCAAGGGTTCGGTGTCCGTCGACGGGGAGGGGCTGCCGCTCGTCTACTCCGGCAGCCGCGACAACAAGCTCCACGTCATCGCCATCGACCGGCCGCAGCCCACCGAGCTCTGGACCCTCGATGCCCAGGCGGTCTCCCCCACCATGTGGAACGACGACTGGGACGGCTCGCCGCTGGTGCTCGGCGACTACCTCTACGAGGGGGGCGAGAACTCGCAGTTCCACGTCGTCAAGCTCAACCGTTCCGTCGGCGACGACGGCCTGGTGCAAGTCGCACCCGAGCTCGTCTTCAACACGCCGGGGTGGGACGACGAGCTTCTCAACGCGCTGAACACCCGCCAGGAGGACGTCTCGATCGAGAACTCCGTCGCCTACCGAGACGGGGTGATCTACTTCGCCAACTCGGGCGGGTTGGTCCAGGGATGGGACGTCTCCGGCATCGCCGACGGCCGCGAGCCGACTCGGGTCCTGCGCTACTGGACCGGTGACGACACCGATGCGTCGGTGGTGATCGACGAGGACGGGTTCCTGTTCGTTGGCGTGGAGAACGAGCGGGGCAACAGCAGGGCGGCGGAGGTGGGCCAGCTCATCAAGCTCGACCCGCGCAAGCCGGACGACCCGCTCGTGTGGTCGGTCAAGGACCCCGGGGGCTTTTGGACCACGCCGGCCCTCCACAAGGACATCGTGATCGCAGCCTCCGACGGTGGCACCGTCTACGGCGTGGACCGGGAGACCGGTGCCGTGCGCTGGCAGTTCGAGCTGCCGCCACCCACGTGGCAGTCCGCGGTGATCATCGACGACGTGCTCATCCAGGGCGACTGCAACGGGGTGCTGCACGGATACGACGTGTCCGACACCAGCGTGGCGCCGCAGGAGCTGTGGACGGTCACGCTGGAGGGCTGCATCGAGTCGACACCGGCGGTGTGGAAGGGCCGGATCTTCGTCGGGACCCGCGCCGGGCGCTTCTACGCCATGGGCGACCCCGGCTGATCGCGGGCGATCCCCGAAGGTACGGGCCGCTCGGCCTCTTTATCCTCGGCCGCATGCCCGGACCCGGACCCAGCATGCCCCTCGTCGTCGACGGGCGGTCCGTCGAGGTGCCCGACGACGGCGGCAGCCTGCTCGACGTCCTGCGGGAGCGGCTGGGCATCCGCACGCTGAAGGACGGGTGCAGTCCGCAGGGCCAGTGCGGCTGCTGCACCGTGCTCGTCGACGGGCAGCCCCGGGTCGCCTGCGTGACGCCGGCCCGGCGCGTCCGGGGCCGGTCGATCACCACCCTGGGCGGCCTCGATGCCGCCGAGCGGGCGGCATGGGGGGAGGCGTTCTGCGCGACCGGCGCAAGCCAGTGCGGCTTCTGCACGCCCGGCATCGTCCTGCGG
>JBKOUY010000056.1:0-4701 GCA_046723645.1 Actinomycetota bacterium
GAACTTGGCGTCGTAGAGGCCATTGAGCAGGTGGATCGCCCCAGGTCCCGACGTCGCGCAGCACACGCCGATTCGGCCGGTGGCCTTCGCATACCCGCAGGCCATGAAGGCGGCGGCCTCCTCGTGGTGGACGAGGAAGAAGCGCACCTTCTCCTGGAGGCGGCGGAAGCCCTCCATCAACCCGTTGATGCCATCGCCGGGGAGCCCGAAGACCGTGTCGACCCCCCACTCGGACAGGCGCCACCGATTCGCCGACCGTCTCTTTCATGGCGGCCTCCTCGTTCTCGGTGGCGATCTACCCCCCATCACTTGCGGATATTCCGCGTCCTCGCCCTGGTCGGAGCCCACGCCGGGCTCTCCATGGGCGATCACCCAGTGCCCTCGGCGGGATTCGAACCCACGCACACGGCTCCGGAGGCTGTTGGTCTATCAGGTAAAACACCCAGTACACCTGGCATGGATGCTGCCATCTGCTAGGTTCGTCCCAATGTGGTCCCAAGATCGAGCGACGCGGGCGGCCACCCACCGCAGCGGGGCGAGCCGATGAGGTCCGCGCCGCAGGACGTCAAGGTGTTCGGCGTCCAGGATCGACGGTCGCGCGACGCAGCGAGGCTCCCGTGGGTCGTCCGCTGGTCGGCCGATGGCCGGCAACGGTCCAAGGCCTTCCGTACCAAGGCCGAAGGCGAGCGCTACCGGTTTGCCCTCCTCCAGGCACAGCACCATGGCGATCGCTTCGACGACCAGACGGGCGTGCCAGTGTCCTGGAGGCCGGCGACTAATGACCTCCCGGTCCAGGTCTGGGCGCGCCGCTGGCTCGCCGAGCAGTGGGCAGAGTGGCAGCCGCGGACCCGGGACTCGGCCGTCGAGGCACTCGCTCGATTCATTCCGCTCGTCGCGGCCGACAACGCCGCGGCAGCACCGCCCGCCCTTCGAGCGCACCTGAGCGCCACACTCCGTCCTGGTGCGGACGTTCGGGCGGGGGACCCGACCGAACGGTGGCTGGGGCGCTGGTGCCTCCGCCTCGGACAGCTCGACCGGGCCCGCTTGGCCGTCGTCGACCAACAGCTGGGCGTCGGTGACAACGGCCAACCGCTCTCCGCGTGGACTGCGTCGCGCTACCGGAAGGTCTCGCGAGCCTGCATCCGACGAGCTGTGGAGCTCGACGTGCTGCCTGCTGATCCCTGGCCACCGGCGCCCCAAGGCCGCGCGCGGCGCAAGGCGGTGCGCACGCGCAAGGCCGTCGACGTACGCGCCCTGCCCGATCCGTCGACCATGGCCAAGGCGCTCGCAGCGATCGTGACCCACCAGCCGGCGAGCCGGATGTATCAGGCCATGACCGCGGTCGCGTACTACGCCGGGCTTCGCCCGTCCGAGGTGGTGATGCTGCGAGCGAGCTGTGTGGACCTTCCGCCGACCGGTTGGGGGACCATCGAGGTGCGAGAGGCCGACATCTCCTTCGACCAGCCAGGTGAGCCAAAGACCGGGCCACGGTCGGTGCCGATACCTCCCCAACTCGTTCTCGTGCTGCGTCGCTGGCTCGACGCGCGGGATCTCGACAGGGACGATTTGCTCTTCCGCACCCGCTCGGGCGGCCGACCCTCGGCATCGAACTGGGCACGGGCGTGGAAGCGTGCGCTGCGGGGAGTCGGCCACGATCCGCTGCGGGTCTACGACTGTCGCCACGCCGCGGCCACCACCTGGCTGCGAGCAGGGGTGCCACTGGGAGAGGTTGCGGCACGCATGGGCCACAGTGTCGAGACACTCGTCTCCACCTACGTTGGCGCTCTCGAGGGCGACAGAGCGATCGCTAACCAGCGCATCGACTCGGTCCTGGCAGCGTCGCTGGCGAGCTGACGAAGCGAGGGGCGAGCTCGTGCGCGTCACGATTCCTTGAGAGGCCGCGCCCGATGAAGCCACACTCCTGATCGACATGGGCCAGGCGCCGTCGAGCCGTGAGCGCCGCCGTGCGGAACCACGGCGAGCGGCGGCGGCTCGAGGTTGCGATGGCGTCCGGGCAACCGTCGGCGGTCACCAGGCCCGGCGTCGCCCGGGTCCGGTCGTCGGGAGCGTCTCGTCGACGCGCGCCCCGTCGAGCCACTCGTCGATCTGCGCGGGATCGAAGCGCAGCAGGTGGCCGAGCTTGATGTAGGGGATGCGCCGCTCGGCGACGAGGCGGCGCACGTAACGGACCCGAACGCCGAGCCGCTCGGCCACGCCCGTGATGTCCAGGAGGTTGCGCCCGGCCGCCGCTTCCGATCGTGTCACCTCGACCTCCTCACCGGGGAGCCAGTTGTTGCATCGCCGCGGTCTTGAGACCGGACAGATCTCGACTCTCTAGGCCGCGATTCGTGATGGGCGTCGCGCACAAAGGCTCCTCCGGATGGTCACCATGCCGCTCGCGATGGCACCTCGACGCCCGGCTGGTCGTGGCCAGCAAGAGTCCGTCTTCGGAGATCAGCCGGCGAGCCGGGCTGCGACGGCCAGCTCGCGATCCGGGCTCACGTGCCTGCCGTACAGCGGACCGCACGGGTCTCGGCAAGCCCGAGCGACAGCACCACGAGATCATCGGCACCTGCCGGCGCCGCCCAGCGGCGTGATGGTGAACCTCACCGCGTCGCGCTCAGGGGACGGGCGGGCAGGTGCCCCGCAGGGGCACCTGCAAGGGTGTGCGCGCTGGGTCTGGTGGTCGGGGTCGACGGTGGGGGACCCGCGGGGATGAGGACCGGGCAGCGTCGGGGGACCGGGGGAGGGTCATGGTTGGAGGCCGAGGCCGCGGGAGATTGCGGGGCGGCGGTGCTGGAGGTGGTCGAGGCGGGCGGTGATGCGGGCGATGTCGAGGGACCGGTCGGGGTCGAGGGACCGGTCGGGGTCGAGGGACCGGTCGGGGTGGCCGAGGGCGAGCCGGTCGAGGTGCGTGCCGAGCAGCCGGTCGTGGACCTGGCGGGTCCACTCGGGAACCCGTGAGAGCTGGCCAGCGCTGAGCGGCGCCACGTGTGTGCGGACGCCGAGCTCGTGGCCGGGCAGCCAGTGGGCCATCCCGAAGCCGACGAGGCGTTCGATGGTCTTCCACGTGCGCCCGCCCCCTGCGAGCGACGCACCCAGGCCGAGCGACTGGCCGAGGTCACGCAGGTCGACACGGCCGGTTCGCGCTTGCGCCACAACACGGGCAGGCACCGTAGGACCAGCAGGGCGAAGGGGCCGATGACTCCGGCCCCCGACCTGTTCGACGTAGGGGTCATCGAGAGCGAATCCGACCCGTCGCACTTTCGGGTTGGGGTGGGGCACCGCGTGGATGGCCAGCACCTTGGGCGGTTCCGTGCACCACTAGGCCCGCCGGCGCCTCCTATCGCTCGCCCCGTCTTCGTCGTTGCCGACGTGAGCTGGGCCGGGGTACGACGAGGTGAACGCCACCGTCTCGGGCGACCTGTGGCCGTGTCTGGGGGGGACGACGAGGTGACGCCGGCGGGAACCGTAGGCGAACCACACCCGGTGGGGGACGGAGAGGTGAACGAACAGGTGACCGTGCCCGCATCGGGTTCCGGTTGGGGGACAGCTGGTGAACGCGCGGGTCAACGGCGGGGCGCATCCTTCGTGCCATGAGCCGACCAGCCGTCCGCCCGAATTACCGGAATTCCGATCCGGCCTGGACCGCCGCGACTCGCCGCTGGTGGCCGCCGGGGAGGAGATCGCCTGGGGGGATGGCGCTGCCGGCACGATTCGGTTGGGGGACAGCAAGAGGTACGCGGGCGTGAACACCGGTCGGGACGCTCCTCGTGCCCGTATGTGACGAGGAGGACCGCCATGTCCCACACGCTGATGAGCCTGGACGCCGGGTGGCGCCAGCTGGCCCGATCCGGCCGCGCCCGCCGGGCGCTGAGGCAGTGGTCGATCGCTCACCCCGTGCTGCGCGGGCTGCCGGATCTGGGCGGTCTGCTCGAGCGGCGACGTGACGACCACGCGGCGTCCGCCGTCCTCCGGGGCCCTGGTCGTGCTCGCCCCCGGCGACGATCTGGCCGCCCGGACCCTGCTCCAGGCGCTGCTGCCGGGCCTGGTCCGCCTGGCCGGAATTGCCGGCTACGACGATCCGGCCGCGATCGAGGAGTTGGTGTCGCCGGCCTGGGAACGCATCCGCACCTACCCGGCCGGGCGCCGGGGATCGGTGGCCGCCAACGTGTTGTTCGACGTCCGCAAGCGCTACCGCGCCAATCGCCTCATCGATGCACCCCGATCGCCCGACACCGAGGCAGTAGGGGGGCGTGGACCGACAGGAGCAGTGGGGCCGGAACTACGCCACCCGCGTGTGGTCCGGCCCACCGATGCGGGTCGTCTCCGACACCGGCATCGCGGCCGCCAACGGCGACGTCAGGCCGGGCTACGGATCCCTGCGCGACGCCGTCGCCCACGGGGAGATCGGGCACCTCTGGTGCGTCGAGCAGTCCCGCCTCGAACGCCAGGAGATCGTATGGTTCGTGCTCGCCGCTGAGCTGGCCGAGGCCGGTATCGGCGAGGTTCACACCGACCGGGACGGCATCGTGGGGTGGGTGACGACGCCGCCGGCATCAAGGCCGTGCTCGCCGCCGGTGAAGTTCGTAGGCTTCGCCGCCGGGTGAACGACGCGCTCGATGCCCTCGCTGCCGAAGGCCGTCCCCCTGGTGGGCGGCACGTCGGCTACCGCCGCGTCGACGGGAACCTGGAACCCAT
>JBKOUY010000046.1:0-33986 GCA_046723645.1 Actinomycetota bacterium
CGGTGCCCGGAGCGGGATTCGAACCCGCACGCCCTGACGGGCAAATGCTTTTGAGGCATTCATGTCTGCCTGTTCCATCATCCGGGCAGGCCAGTCAGCCTACCCTGGAGCGGTGCGACGCTTGCTGCTCCTGCTGGTCACTGTGGCGATCGCAGGCGTGCTCGTGTACCGGCAGCGGACGATGGACCGGTGGGAGCGGACGCTCGGTCTGCGCGGCCGCTCGGGCGCCGCCGGCCGAGGCTGAGCCCCCCTCAGCCCAGCAGCGCCCCCTCGTGGCGGAGGAGCCAGACCTTGGTGTCGAGCCCCCCGCCGTAGCCGCCCAGCGCGCCGCCGCTGCGCAACACCCGGTGGCACGGCACGACGATGGGGATCGGGTTGGTCGCCATGGCGGAACCCACCGCCCGGCTCGCCTTGGGGTTGCCGGTGCGCTCGGCCAGCTCCTTGTAGCTGACGGTCTGGCCGTACGGGACCTCCCGGGACAGCGCCTCCAGGACGACGCGCCGGTAACCCCGAGACAACCGGCGGTCGACCGGCACGTCGAAGTTGCGGCGCCGTCCGGCGAAGTATTCCTCGAGCTCGCGGCGCACCTCGTCGAGGCGGGCCGGCAGGCGGACGACCCGGGGCGACACCTCGCTCGCCAGCTCGTCCAGCACCAGGTCCTCGTCGCCGAAGCCGATGCGCACGAGCCCGTCGGGCGTCGCGGCCAACGTGAGGGGCCCGATGGGGGTGTCCTCGACGACCCAGCCGACGTCCGCCAGGCCCTCGGCGTCAGCCCGCCGCAGGGCGGCGTCGACCAGGCTGCCGACGTCGGTGGTGTCGGTCGTGTCGACCAGGCGCAGCCGCTGGCCCAGCTCGTGCGCCGCCGCCTCCCCGGGCCGCTGATGGTCGGACCGCCCACGAACCTCGTTCGTGGAGTTGGTGGCGTTCATCGCGTCACCTCCTGACGCAGGCGTTGCAGGCCGGCCCGCACGTTCTGGCGGGCGGCGTCCTCGCTCGACCCGATGATCGCCGCGATCTCCACGTACGGCCGGTCGAGCAGGTAGCGCTGCACCACCGCGGAGCGCTGCTTTGGCGGGAGCCGCCTCACCGCATCCCACAGCTCGGCGTCGACGAGCGCGTCGCCGTCGAGCTGGGGAACCTCGGGGGGATCGGCGGCGGGCACCGGCTGGCGGACCCGGCGACGGGCCTGGTCGATGATCTTGCGGTGGGCGATCGTGAAGAGCCAGCCGCGCAGGTTGTCGGCGTGGCGCAGGCTCGGGTACGACCGCAGGGCCGAGATCACCGTCTCCTGGAAGAGGTCGTCGCCGTCGTGGTGGCCGGCGGCGGCGACCAGGAACCGGTGCAGGTCCGACGCATGCGCGTCGAGCAGCGATTGGAACGGTGGAAGCGTCACCGCCATGTCAACGCCCCGCGAGCCGCCGACGTGAGATGCCGCCCGCTCCGGCCTCCGACCCGGCGTGGCGTTACCCCTCGAGTGCGGCCAGCAGCTTGGTCGGCGTGTCCTTGGGGCTGATCTTGGGCCACACCTCGGTCAGGTTGCCCTGCTCGTCCACCAGGAAGGCGGACCGGATGATCCCCATGAACTTGCGGCCGTACATCGATCGCTCGCCCCAGGCACCGTAGGCGTCGGCCACGGCGTGGTCCTGATCGGACAGGAGCGGGAAGCCCAGCCCGTACTTGTCGTCGAAGCGCTTCTGCTTCTCGGGCTTGTCGGGGCTGATGCCCAGGACCGCCGTGTCGCCGATGTCGTCCAGCAGGTCCCTCAGGCCGCAGGCCTGCGTGGTGCAACCCGGCGTGTCGGCCTTCGGATAGAAGTACACGAGGACCTTGCGGCCCTTCAGGTCGGCGAGCTCGACGGTGTTGCCGTCCTGGTCGAGCAGCGAGAACGTCGGGGCCTTGTCACCTGGCTTGAGCGGCATGCCGCCACCTTACGGTCGGACCTGGCGGACGAGGCGCGCAGGAACTAGCCGATCCCGTCGAGGAACGCGAGGACGCGCTGGCGGACCAGCGACGCCGCGGCTTCGTCGTACGCGGGCAGGCTGCTGTCGGTGAAGAGGTGGCGGTCGCCGGGATACAGGAAGACCTGCGCCTCGTCGACCGTCTCCGCGAGCTCGCGTGCGACGTCGACGTCGCCCAACTCGTCGTCCTCCATCGTGTGGATCTGGAGGGGCACGCCCGTCGGCCACGGGCCGCCGAACTCGGCTGGCGGGATGCTGGCGTGGAGCAGCACGGCGCCCTTCGCTCCCGGGCGTGTCTGGGCCAGCAGCTGCGCCGGCATGGCGCCGAGCGAGAACCCGACGTAGACGAGCTCGTCCGGCAGGCCGTCGGCCGCCTGGCGACCGCGCTCCTGCATGGTGTCGAAGCCGACCTCCCGGGCGTAGCCGATGCCGTCGTCGAGGTCGGCGAAGGTCTTGCCGTCGTAGAGGTCCGGGGCGTGAACGACGTGCCCGGCGGCACGCAGCTCGTCGGCGAACGCGAGGCAGCCGGCCGTCAGACCCTGCGCGTGGTGAAGGAGGAGGGCATCAGCCATGACGGCGACCCTATGTCACGCGGTCGGGCTCCGATGCGGGGGCCGCCGCCTCGCCGGTCCCGATGGCCGCGCCCACGTGTGAACGGAGGTCCTCGAGCAGGCCGGGGCGCGCCTTCAAGCCGGTGCGGGTCGCGCCGCTCAGCGCCCACGGGTGCAGGCGCTCGAGCGCGCCGCCGAGCACCTCCGGTCCGACGGCCTGCCGGCCGACGGCCACCGCCCGCTCCGGCCCGACCTGGAGCGTGGACGAGGCCAACAGCTCGGCGACGTCGGTGGTGAGGAGGAGCGACGAGGCGGCCAGTTCGCTGAACCCGAAGTCGATCAGCCACACCGCACCGTCCGACGCCAGGAAGACGTTGGCCAGGCGAAGGTCGCGATGGGCGAGGCGGTGCTCCCGCAGGCGGCCCACCTGCTCCCAGATCGCCGCGAGCACTGCATCGGTGACCTCGTCGGGCTCGAGGCGGTCGAGGCTGCGACCCTCGATCGCCTCGTAGGCGAGGACGAAGGCGTTCGGCTCGGCGGTGGCGAACGCGACCAGCCTCGGCGTGCGGATGCCGACGTCGCGCGCCGCCAGCGCCACCAGCGCCTCGTGCTCGACGCCGCGCCGGAGCGACGAGAAGGGCCGCTCGTCGCCAAGGTCCCGCCGGTTGACCCAGCGGTAGACGCGGAACAGCAGGTCGGCGCTGCGCTGGTCCTCGCCGAGGGCCTTGACGAACAGGGGCCGCCCGTTCGCGCCCGTGGCGAAGTAGGGCGTGGATCCCCTCGCGTCGACGCTCGCCTGCTCGAGCCGGGCGAGCGGCACGCCGACGGCCGCCAGGCCCTCGGCCAGCGACCGGCCGGACGGGTGGCGCCGCGGGCCCCCGAGGAGGACGAGGACGCCGGCGCCGGCAACCCAGCCGACCAACGCGTTGCGGAACGAATCGAACGAGACGGGCGACGACAGGAACCGCGTCAGGGTGACGCCGAAGACGAGCAGCCACCCGATGCGCCGCCATCGCCGGCTCAGCCACGGGGCGGCAGCGGTCAGGACGGCGGTCACCACGGCCACGCCAGAGGCGGATGGGAAGCCGGCAGCGGTCAACGGCCCCACGAGGTCGTTGTCGACATCGACGACAGCCCGGCCGGATCCGGGGGCGAAGGTGTCCAGGAGGACCGCCAGGCCCAGGGCGACGAGCGCCGCGGCCAACGCTGTGACCAGCAGGCGCAGCCGCCCGTGCCAGAGCGTGAACGCCAGGCCCCCCACGAGGACGACGATGGCCAGGACCCGGGTCACCACCACCACGGCATGGACGATCCAGTGCGGCAACGCGTCGAGGCCCCGGAGCAGCTGGGCCGCGAACGTCACCAGGGTGTCGCCGAACAGCGCCTGGACGACGAGCAGGACACCGAGGAGCACGGTCGCGACGACGAGCCGTAGCAGGTCGGATGGCGACCGCTCCACCGTCGGTGCCGGCGCCTCCACCACCACCGCGCCCCCATCGCCAGCGCCTCGCCCGTCTCCGATCACGGGCCACACGATGGCAGATGTGCGCGCCCCATGGCCCACATCCGGCTCACTGGGCCCGGAGCGCGTCGGCCGCCTCGGCGGCGGCGTCGATGAATCCCTCGTCGTCGACGTCGATCTCGACGCGATCGAGCCGGCCGGTGAAGCGGAACGGGCCCCGGTAGTCGCCGTCGGCCGGCGAGAAGTCCCGTGCCCATCCGACCGTCAACCCGGCCCCGGTCAGCGAGAACCTGCTCCACGTCGTGCGCTCGATCGTGCCGGCGGCGATCTCCTCACCGTCCACCAGCAGCGTCCCCCGGTGGGCGACACCGTCGGCGCCGGGCACGAATCGGAACGACAGCGCGTGGGCGCCCGGCCCGAGACGTTCGCCGACCGGGCCCTCGATGCGGTCGCTGCGCCAGCCCGCGAGATTGTGGACGTAGCACAGCCGCCCGTCGGCCAGGAGGTGGAGGGACCAGCCCCCCAGCACCGATCCCTGCACCGCCAGCGCGCCCGCGACCGGACGGCGCCCGTCGACCTCCACGTACGCCGTGATCGAGTGGCGCCGGTTCTTCACGTTCACCGCCACGGTCTCCGGCACCGGCGTGCGTTCCGGCCGGTACACGTAGCGCCGCCGGGGCGGCACGGCCGGCGGCCGGCCGAACACGAGATCCGAGAAGGGCCGGTTGTCGATGGGCAGGACCTGGTGGCTGGCCGCCTCGATCCACCAGCGCTCGACGAGCGCCCGCAGGCGGTCGGGCCGCTCCGCGGCGAGGTCGTGGCACTCCGACGGATCGGCGCGCAGGTCGTACAGCTCCCACGCGGCGCGCTCGAGCCCCGGCTCCTCGGACTGGATCGGGTGATAGGTCACGGCCTTCCAGCCCTCGTGGTAGAGGGCACGGCAGCCGAACATCTCGTAGTACTGGGTCGAGTGGCGCTCCGGCACCGCCGCGTCGGCGAACGAGTAGGCGAAGCTGGTCCCCTCGATCGGCCGCTGCTCCACGCCGCCGATCGTCGCCGGCGGCGCGATCCCGGCCACCTCCAGGATCGTGGGGACGATGTCGATGGCGTGCACGTACTGGGTGCGGACCTCGCCGCGGGCGCTGAAGCCGCCGGGCCAGCGGACGATCAGCGGATCGGCCACGCCCCCCTCGTGCGTCTCGCGCTTCCAGCGCCGGAACGGCGTGTTGCCGGCGACGGTCCATCCCCACGGGTAGTTGTTGTGGATGCGGGGCCCGCCGATCTCGTCGATGCGCTCGGCCGCCTCCTCCATGGTGCGGGGCACCAGGTTCCACGCCCGGACGTCGTTGAGCGAGCCCACGGGCCCGCCCTCGGACGACGCCCCGTTGTCCGACAGGACCAGCACCAGCGTGCGGTCCAGCTCGCCGTTCCGCTCGAGCCAGCCGACCAGCCGCCCGACCTCCGCGTCGGTGTGCGACAGCATCGCCGCGAAGGCCTCCATGTACCGCGAGTAGACCCTGCGCTCCTGGGGCGAGAGGTCGTTCCAGGCCGGCACCCAGTCGGGGCGGGGCGAGAGCTCGGTGTGGGCCGGCAGGAGCCCGGCCTCCACCTGCCGCCGCAGCGCTGCATCCCGCCACCGGTCCCAGCCGGCGTCGAACCGGCCGCGGTAGCGAGCGATCCACTCCCGGGGGGCCTGGTGGGGCGAGTGGCAGGCACCGGTCGCCAGGTAGAGCAGCCAGGGCTTGTCCACGTCGACGTGCCGCAGGTCGTCCAGGAACTCGATGGCGCGGTCGACGAGGTCCTCCGTGAGGTGGTAGCCGTCCTCGTACGAGCGGGGCGGCTCGACGAAGTGGTTGTCGTGCGCCAGGGCTGGCACGAACTGGTGGGTCTCACCCGAGAAGAACCCGTAGAACCGCTCGAAGCCGCGGCCGAGGGGCCAGCGGTCGCGCCGGGCACCGAGATGAACCTCCTCCTCTGGCGTCAGGTGCCACTTGCCGACGGCGTAGGCGGCGTAGCCGTGGGGCGTGAGCATCTCGGGCAGCAGCCCACAGGCACGGGGAATGCGGGCGTCGTAGCCGGGAAACCCGCTGGCCAGCTCGATGATCCGACCCATCCCACAGGTGTGGTGGTTGCGCCCGGTGAGGACACAGGCCCGGGTCGGGCTGCACAGCGCGGTGGTGTGGAAGTTGGCATAGCGCAGCCCCTCGGACGCCAGGCGATCGAAGGTGGGGGTGGCGATGTCGGAGCCGAAGCAGCCGAACTGCGCGAACCCGACGTCGTCGAGCAGCACGACCAGGACGTTGGGTGCCCCGGGCGGGGGCGCGGGCTCGGGTGGCCACGACGGCTCCGACTCCCAGTGGTAGCGGCCGATCCGGCCGGTGAACTCGCCTGGATCCACTGTCCCGAACCCCTCTCGCTCGACGTCGCGTCGTCGAACTTGCGGTGGTTGGGGCCATGGCGTCGCCAGCTGCCACAAGTCCGAGGTGCGTGCCGAGAGCCTACGGAGCACGCCGCGGCGGGGTCGGCGCCGCCCGCCGGGTGCGCCGCATGGCACACGCCTTCGGTGTCAGGTGACGATCAACGCCGCGGTCGGATTCCCGATGATCGAGGCGCGCAGAGAAGGCGGCAATCGAGCAGCGAGGAGGCGGACCGATGTTGCCGTTCGAAGCCCACGAAGTCATTGGCCGGGAGCGCCGCGAGGCGCTGGCGGCCGAGGCCGAGAACCACCGGTTGTCGCGGCCGTCCCGGATGCAGGCCCGGCGGGCACTGGTCGGCAGGGTGTCGTCGTTGGCACTGTCGATCCGTCGACCCGCCCTGCTGTTCGGCCGGCGTCCGGCCGACTGGGACCTGACGGTCAACCGCCCGGCGCGGCGGGCGACCTGAGGGTGCCGGTCGGTCAGCGGGCGTTGACCATCGCGTCGGCCGTCATCGCGAAGTAGTCGAGCAGGCGGGCCTCCACCACCGGGTGGATCCCGCGCTCGACCACGAGGCTGTCGAGCGCGGCGCCCATGTGGCGGAGCCAGGCGTCGCGCTCGGGCTCACCGATGACGAACGGCGCATGGCGCATCCGCAGCCGCGGGTGACCCCGCTGGTCGGAGTAGGTCGTCGGACCGCCCCAGTACTGGCCGAGAAAGAGAGCCAGGTGGCGCCGCGGGCCCGCGAGGTCGTCGGGATAGAGCGGGCGCAGCAGGGGATCCATCGCCACCCGCCGGTAGAAGCGCTCGACCAGGTCGTCGAAGAACGGCTGGCCACCCAGGGCCTCGTAGACGTTCAGGACCGCTGCCTCGCCGCCCGCCTCGACCTCGCTCATTGGCGCACCATCGGCACGCCGATGAGCGATCGGCCCTCCGGGCCGAGTAACGCACTGTGCTCACGGTTCGCTCGCACTTCGTGCTCGCTCACGAGGCTTCCTCGTTGCGGTCGCGGCGGAAGCCGTGGCCGAAGAACCCGCCGCGGGGGCGGGCATGCGCGTGGAAGTGGTCGGGGATGTTGCGCATGTTGTCGTCGACGTAGTGGCCGTCGAAGACCCGGTCCGCGATGGCGGCCAGGCGACCCAGCATGTGCTCCAGGTCGGTGGCCGACGGATCGACCCCGTGCCAGCGCCAGACGACCATGGGCGTGGCGCAGATCTCACAGTCGGCGATCCAGCACACGTCGTCCTCGTGGTACCAGGGAGTGATGCGTTCGGCTGCGCAGAGCAGGCAGCCATCGTGGCGTTTGCCGGGGGGCACGGCGATCGAGCGTACAGGCGCCGGGAGCCCAACCCTCGCGGGGCCGCGAGCGGTTGGGGCGGCGGCCGGCCGTCGCTACCGTCGCGCCGATGCCATCGGAATCCGTCGGCACGGGCTACCTCATCGTCCCCGGCGAGGGCTCGGGGCCGGGCATCCTCGTCCTCCACGCCTGGTGGGGTCTCACGCCGTTCTTCAAGGGCCTGTGCGACCGGCTGGCCGACCACGGCTTCGTGGCCCTGGCCCCCGACCTCTATGGCGGCAGGACCACCAGCGATCCCGAGGAGGCCAAGGCCATGCTCGCCGACGCCGACATGGACGCCACCCTCGAGCTCGTCCGGTCGAGCCTCCTCACCCTCCGCCGGATGCCCGTGACGCCCGACACACCGGTCGGCGTGCTGGGGTTCTCGATGGGCGCGTCGTGGGCGCTGTTGCTGGCCGGTCGCATGCCCGAGCTGGTCGACGCGACGACCGTGTTCTACGGATCGCAGAGCATCGACATGGCCCCGGCCCGCTCGGCGTTCCTCGGCCACTTCGCCGAGACCGATCCCTGGGTCAGCGACGACGAGCTGACGCTCCTCGAGTCGGAGCTGCACCTGCTCGACAAGGACGTCACGTTCCACCGCTACCCCGGAACCGGCCACTGGTTCTTCGAGGCGGACCAGCCGGCGTACGACGAGGCGGCGGCCCAGCTGGCCTGGGACCGCACCCTGAAGTTCTTCCAGACCCACCTCGACGGCTAGTCAGTCCACTCGGCAGTCCGTGATGGCGCGGTCGATGGCGGACATCACCTCCGCCGGTGGCTCGGCCGACTCGTTGGCCTGGACGAGCTTGTCCAAAGGCACGGCGCGGACGAAGCAGTCGGCCGCGTCGAACGCCTCGTCGACGTCGCCCGCCGTCCCGCCTGCGGCCAGCATGACCTGCGCCCGGACCGCCGGAAGGGTCAGGGCGTCGAGCGCGTCACGCGACGACCGGGTACCGGCCCCCGGCTCGCACGTGGACACGAGAGCGCGGCCGCCGTCGGACCGCACCTGCGCGGCACCCGTCGGGCCGGCGGAGGCCCACGCCTGGAGCGCCCCGAGCAGCTCCTCGCCGTCCCGGGCCGAATCACCCTCCACCGCCAGATCCATGCAGGTCTTCCCGCCGCGGTCGTAGACGACGTAGGCGTCGCCGCCCCAGCCGTCGACCGCCGAGAGTGCGTCCAGCGGATCGATCCGCTCGCTGAGCAGGAGGAAGAGCGGCAGTGCCCCGAGGCTGTCGTCCTCACCGATCTGCTCGCCGCCGCCCGGCACGCTGGGAGCGGCCACATCGAGAGCCGACTGGCCGGAGAAGTACGACCTGGGATCGACCATCTGCTCGGTCGTCATCGGTGGGTCGTCGAACGCCTCGTCGACGGCGCTGTTGCCCCCGTCGGCGGCGATCAGCTCGACGAGCCACGGCCCCAGCGCGTAGGGCGCCCCCTCCATGGCCACCAGCACCCCGGGGATGGCGCCGAGCTGCTCCTCTGCGTCGCCGGAGGTCTCGTCGGCGGCGTCCAGGTAGCTGTCCCGCTCGTCGCTCGGCAGCGAGCGAACGTACGCCTGCTGGATGCGGGTGGCGTCCCCCTCGATGAGCGCCAGGTAGCCGCTGAGCTGGTCACCGGTCGGATCGACGTCTTCGAGCATCTCCTCGAGGTCGAAGTGCTGGTCCTGGAGCACGTGGACGAGCTCGTGCGCGAGCGTGACCCGCAGGTCGGTGTTCATGTCGGTGCCCCGCACGGCGATGCGTTCGGTCAGGGGGTCGTAGAAGGCGACGGTGGCGGTGTCGGACAGGTCGTTCGCCGACTCCACCGGGTCGAAGTCCGCCGGCACCAACCCCAGCGCCCGGAGCGGCGCCGTGCCCTCCTCGATCATGCGCCGATCGCCGTTGGTGAGCTGGGACTCGTCGACCCGGGTCCGCTGCGAGTACTGCTCGGCCGTGAGGAAGTCCACGGGGACGGGGTGGTCGAAGTGCAGCCCGCGCTCCTCCTCGACAAAGGCGGCCAGGTCGACCACGCGCGGGTCCCACCGGTCGGGGTGCCACGTCGCCCGGTCCTCGGTGACGACGTAGATGGCACCTGCGGTCACCCCGAGGCAGGCGACGACGGCGACCGTCGCCAGCAGACGCGACCTCCGGCGGGGACCCACCGGGAGGGGTGGCGGAGCTAGGTGTCGTGGAGGGGCCCACTGCGGCCGGGCCGGCGCGTACGCCGGTGGCGGCATCCAGGGACGTGCCGGGGGCGGGGGAGGGGGCGGCGGCGGAGGCGCCGCGGGCGGGGGCCACGCCGGGGGTGGCCACGCCGGCGAAGGCCACGCCCGGGGAGGCCCCGGCGGTGGGTGGTCAGTCATCCGACGTCGTCCAGGCCGGTGCGCAGCTGGCGCACGAACGCCGCGGCCTCGTCGGGGCCGCCGCCGTCGAGCAACCGCCGGACCAGGGCCGAGCCAACGATCACGCCGTCGGCCACGGCCGCCAGGTCGGCCGCCTGCTGGGGTGTGGACACGCCCACGCCGACCAACACCGGCTTGTCGGTCACGGCCTTGAGCCGTGCCGCGATGTCGAGCGCGCTGCGCTGCAGCCGGTCGCGCTCGCCCGTGACACCCAGCAGGCCCACGCCGTAGACCCAGCCGCGGCTGCGGGCGCAGATCCGAACCAGGCGTTCGTCGGACGCGGTGGGCGCGGCCAGCAGGATCGTCTCGACCCCGCTTCCGTCGGCCGCTGCGGCCCACTCCCCCACCTCTTCGAGCGGGAGATCGGGCACGATCGCCCCGGCGACGCCGGCGGCCGCCAGGGAGGACGCAAACCGCTCGTGGCCGGTGTGGTGGACGGTGTTGTAGTACGTCATCACGACCGGGGGAACACCCCCGGCGTCGAGCCGGCCCAGGGCGTCGACGATGGCGTGGGGGGAAGCGCCCGCCGCCAGCGCCCGCTCCGACGCTGCCTGGATCGTGGGCCCGTCGATGACCGGGTCCGAGAAGGGGATGCCCACCTCCACGGCGTCCGCACCGGCGTCAGCCACCGCCTCGACGACCCGCTCCCAGCCGGGCAGGCCCCCCGTCACGTAGGGAACGAGCAGCTTGCGCCCGGCGGTCCGGGCGGAGCGCAGGCGCGACTCCAGGGCACCGGTCACCGCTACGCCCGTCGTCATCCGTCGATGTCCCCGGGCCCGCCCGGCCCGCCGGCCGTGCCCATGAGCCGGGCGACCTGTTCGACGTCCTTGTCCCCGCGGCCGGACATGTTGAGGAGCACGACCTTGCCGGCCAGCCTGTCCCGCTCCCGGCTGATCCATGCCAGCCCGTGGGCCGATTCGAGTGCCGGGATGATGCCCTCCGTGCGAGCCAGCAGTGCGAACGCGTCGAGCACCTCGGCGTCGGTCACCGGGACGTAGCGGGCCCGGCCGATCGTGGCCAGGTGGGCGTGCTCGGGCCCGATGCCCGGGTAGTCCAGGCCTGCGGACACCGATTCGGCCTCGAGCACCTGGCCGTCCTCGTCCTGGAGCAGCAGCGACCTGGAGCCGTGGACCACGCCCGGGACCCCCCGGCCCACGGCGGCGCCGCCGGCCGGCTCGGCGCCCACGAGCTCCACGCCGGCAACGTCGACGAACGCGGAGAAGATGCCGATGGCGTTGGAACCGCCGCCCACGCACGCCACCACGACGTCGGGATCCCGGCCCAGCAGCGCGCGGGCCTGGTCGCGGGCCTCGTCACCCACGACGCGCTGAAGCTCACGGACCAGGAAGGGGTAGGGGTGCGGACCCATGGCCGAGCCCACGCAGTAGTGCGTCGACTCGACGGTCGCCACCCAGTCGCGCAGGGCCTCGTTGATGGCGTCCTTCAGGGTCCGGCTGCCCGACGACGCCGGCCGCACCTCCGCCCCCAGCAGCCGCATGCGGAAGACGTTGAGGGCCTGGCGCTCCATGTCGACGTCGCCCATGTAGACGGTGCACTCGAGTCCCAGCAGGGCGGCGGCGGTGGCGGTCGCCACCCCGTGCTGGCCGGCCCCGGTCTCGGCCACCAGCCGGGTCTTGCCCATGCGCCTGGCGAGCAGCGCCTGACCGAGCACGTTGTTGATCTTGTGGGACCCGGTGTGGTTGAGGTCCTCGCGCTTGAGCAGCACCCGCGTGCCCAGCTCGGCCGACAGGTTGGCGCAGTCGGTGAGGAGGGACGGCCGGCCGGCGAAGTCGCGCAGCAGGCGATCGAGCTCCGCGCGGAACCCGGCGTCCGCCCACGCGTCGCGGAACTCCCGCTCGAGCTCCTCACACGCCGGGACCAGAGTCTCGGGGACGAAGCGGCCGCCGAAGTCGCCGAACCGCCCCCGCCTCCCGGGGTCTCCCATCAACGTCGTGGCCGCGGCCTGGCTCATGGGCGCTCGTCGACCATCCAGTCGAAGGGCCGGTCGAGTCGGTCGCCCTGGGACGGCGGCGGGGACGGCTCGGCGGCCTTCGCGGCGGTGACGAATGCCCGCACCTTCGTGGCGTCCTTGTGGCCGGGCGACGACTCGACGCCGCTGGCGGCGTCCACACCCCAGGGGCGGACCACCCGCACGGCGTCGGCCACGTTGGCCGGCGTGAGCCCGCCCGCGAGGATCACCCGGCGGTTGAACGGCGCGCCCTCGGCCAGCGACCAGTCGAACACGTCACCCGAGCCGGGGGTGGCCGAGTCGATCAGGATCGCATCGGCCCCGTAGTCATCGGCGGCCTCCAGCTCGGGGTCGCCGGCCGCGAACGCCTTGATCACCAGCCGGACGCGCTGGCGGATCCAGTGCGAGTCACCGGGCGTCTCCCCGCCGTGTAGCTGCGCCGCCCGCAGTCTCGTGTGGTGGATGGTGTCGACGACGCGCTGGCGGGACTCGTCCCGGAACACGCCCACGGTGACGATCTCGGCGGGCAGCCGCTTCACGATGTCCGCCGCCTTCTGCGGTGCGATCTGGCGCGGCGAGGGGGCGAAGACGAAGCCGACCGCATCGGCGCCCATGGCCACCGCCAGGAGCGCGTCCTCCTCGCTGGTGACGCCGCAGATCTTGACGAACACGGTGGCAGGCTAGTGGGCCGTCCACGCGGCCCTGGCGCGGTTAACCCGGCGCGCTACCGGGCGGAACCGGCCGTCCGCAGCGCCCTGACCGCACCCACAGGGTCGCCGGAGGTCACGAGCGACTCCCCCACCAACACGGCGTCGAACCCGGCCCCGGCCAGGGCGGCGGCATCCTCCGGCCCCCGGATCCCCGACTCGGCGACCCGGACCACGTCGCCCCCGCGCTCCGACAGCGCCCGGCCCACCCGCAGCCCCCGATTGGTGTCGACCTCGAAGGTGACGAGGTCGCGCTGGTTGACGCCCACCAGGTTGGCGCCCGCCGCAAGAGCCCGGTCGAGCTCGCCCTCGTCGTGCACCTCGACCAGCGCATCGAGCCCCAGGTCGCCGGCCAGCGCGTGGAAGTCCCGCAGCTCGGCGTCGTCGAGTGCGGCGACGATGAGGAGCACGGCGTCGGCGCCCATCAGGCGCGCGTCGCACACGTCCGCGGCGGCGACCGTGAAGTCCTTGCGCAGCACCGGGAGGGCGGACGCCCGGCGGGCGTCCCGTAGGTCGCCGGGAGACCCCCCGAAGAACTCGCTGTCCGTCAGCACCGAGAGGCAGGTGGCCCCGCCGCTCTCGTAGGCGCGGGCGAGTGCGGTCGGGTCGAGGAGTGCATCGAGGTCACCCTTGGACGGCGAGCGCCGCTTGACCTCGGCGATCACGCCCAGTCCCGCGACCGACCGGAGTGCGGCGGTGAACCCCCGGGTCGGCGGCCGGGACTGCGCCTCGCCGACGAGGCCGTCGAGCCGCCGGGCATCGGACCGCACCCGCTGCCGGTGGGCGGCGACGATGCGGTCGAGGTAGGTCGCCACCCGCTGGTCAGGCACGCCGCATCCCGGTCACCCGGTCGCCGCGTCGCCCTTCCGCTTGACGATCTCGACCCGGCGCAGGTCCGCGGGCCCGTCGAGCAGGCCGCCCAGCGAGCCGAACGCCTCCGCCATCGCAGGGCTGGACATGTGGGCCTCGAAGGCCGCCTCGTCCGCGTACAGCTCCGTGAGCCAGATGGCCGCCGGGTCCGTCGTGTCGGCGTACAGGACGTACTGCAGGGTCCCGGGCTCGGATTCGGCGGCCTCCACGAGGCGGCCCAGCGCAGCCATGGCCTCGTCGCGCTTGCCTTCGGCGGCATTGATCCTGACGATGTAAGCGACCTGGGACATGGGGCGGAACGCTAGCCGCGGAGGTCAACTTTTCGGGCCGCGCGCCATGGCCCGCAGCGGGGCGAGGACGAACAGCCCGCCTGCCGCGATGAACGCGCCTGCGGCGAGCGCCATCAGTGTCGGCGCCGTGAAGAAGATGCCCGCCACGAACAGGCCGACCGCCGCCATCAGCATGGCGGGCGGAAGGATCGCCCACCAGCCGACGAGAGCCCGGGTGGGCGCGATGGGGCGTCCGTCGGCCAGGTCGGCCCATTCGTCGGCCGTGAGCCGTGCGTCGGGGTCGATGGGCCAGTGGTCGCCGTCCGCAGCCCACGGCACGTACGCCGGCGGCGCGTCGTCCGGCGCCACGAACGACACGTCGCGGGCGTCCCCGGCCAGCGCCCGGTCGTAGGCGGCCCGCCTGACCGGGTCTCCGAGCACGGCCCACGCGACGTTGAGCGCCCGCATGCGGCCCGGGTCGCCGCCCGCGTCGGGATGGTGGTCACGCGCGGCCGCCCGATACGCGGCCCGCACCTCGGCGTGCGTGGCGCTGGCCGGGACGCCCAAGACGTCGTAGTGGCTGGGAGGCGTCACCGTCAACCGATCGGCAGTTCGACGACGGTGACCGCCAGCTCGGCGTCGCCGCTGCGCACTTCGGCGGCGGCCGGCGGCGTCACGCCCCGGCGGACGTAGGCGAGCGCCACTGCTCGACCGGTCCCCGGCGCAGCGGCCGCCGAGGTCACGGTGCCGACCTCGGCGCCGTCGACTACCACGGCTGCGCCCACGGGCGGTACGCCGCCGGCGCCGGCGACGAGCCCGCGCAGGCGGCGGGGGACGTGTCCGCCGCGGCTGTCGATCCGGGCGACCAGCTCCTGGCCGGTGAAGCAGCCCTTGGTGAAGCTGACGGAGGCGTCGATGACCCACTGGCCCGCCTCGGCCGGAATTGTGGCATCGGTGAGCTCGGCACCCATGAGCGGCACCCCCGATCGGATGCGCAGGGCCGCGTACGACGACGGGTCGGCCTCGGGTACGCCAACCGGCGGCCCGACGGACCTTCCCAGCAGGTCCATGCCGTCGACCCCCGGCCACCCGGCCGGGGCCGCCACGGCGTCCTCCCCGGTGGCGGCGGGCACGGCTGCGGCGGCCCCAGGTCCCCGGAGCGCGACGCTTCGCCAGTCGAGCGGATCGACGTCGGCCTTGGTGCGGAGCAGGAACCGTCGCAGGCGTGCGATCAGGGCGTCGCCGTGTCCGCCATCGACGTCGACGACCACCTCGTCGTCGCCCGTGCGCGTCACCCTGACCCAGGCGTCGACCTTGCCCGCCGGTTGCAGCACGAACGAGCGCGCGCTGGATCCGACCGCGAGCGCCTCGATGTCCTGGCTGAGCTGGCCTTGGAGGTATGCAATCGCGTCCGGTCCCGCCACCCTGACCGCGTCCCGCGGCTCGGGGAACCACCCCAGCGTGGTACGGAGGTCGATCGCGGCGCCGGGCATGCCGTCCAGTCTGGCACCGCGGGACGCAGCGCCGGCGGGGCTCAGTCGCCGGTCGGCACCTTCGGCCGCGACGTCGAGCGTCCGCGGCGGGCGGCGGTCATGCGCCGCGCTGCGGGCACGGCGGCGAGCAGGCCCTGCGCCTTGTTGCGGCACTCGAGGTCCTCGTGCTCCGGCACCGAGTCGGCGACGATTCCGGCCCCGGCCTGGACCGATGCCCGGCCATCGTCGTCGATGACCATCGTGCGGATGGCGATGGCGGTGTCGATGTTGCCCGAGAAGTCGAGGTAGCCGACCACACCGGCGTAGGGGCCCCGCTTGGTGGGCTCGAGCGCGTCGATGATCTCCATCGCCCGCACCTTGGGTGCGCCGGACACGGTCCCCGCCGGCAGCGTGGCCCGGAGGACGTCGATGGCGCTGCGGCCCTCGGCCAGCTCGCCTGACACCTGCGAGGTGAGGTGCATGACGTGGCTGTAGCGCTCCAGCGTCTGGTACTCGTCCACCCGCTCGGTGCCGAAGCGGACAACGCGCCCGACGTCGTTGCGGGCAAGGTCGATGAGCATGACGTGTTCGGCGATCTCCTTCGGATGCTCGCGGAGCTCGGCCGCCAGGCGGGCATCGTCCTCGTCGGTCGTCCCCCGGCGGCGCGTGCCGGCGATCGGCCGGGAGATCACCCGCCCGTCGGTCAGCCGCACCATTGGCTCCGGCGACGCGCCAACGAGCGTGAGCCCGCGTGCCCCGCCCCCGAAGGCGGGCTGCCGCACGAAGTACATGTACGGGCTCGGGTTGACCTGGCGCAGCACCCGGTAGACGTCGAACGGGTCGGCGTCGAGGTCGAAGTCGTAGCGCTGCGACAGCACCACCTGGAAGATGTCGCCGGCCAGGATGTGCTCGCGGGCGACCTCCACGGCGCGGGCGAAGAGGTCGGTGCCCATGGTCGACCGCACGTCGGGCAGCTGATCGTCGGCCGCCGGCGGCTCGACGAGGGGCTCGTCGATCGGGCGCGCACCGTCGGCGGCGAGCTGCTCGAGGCGGGCGAGGGCACCGTCGTACAGCGCGTCGAGCTGTCCGTCGGTCGCATCGTCCGGCACGACCACGTTGTCGATGAGGACCACCCGCTGGCGCCAGTGGTCGTAGGCGGCCAGCTGGCCGATGACCGACACGACGGCATCGGCGTGGCCGAGGTCGTCGGGGGGCACGTCTGGCAGGCGCTCGACCTCGCGCACGACGTCGTAGCCGAGGTAGCCGAGGACGCCGCCGTGGAGCGGCGGCAGGTCCGCGCGCGACGGTGCCCGCCATACCCCGAGCAGCGCGTCGAGGGCCGCCAGGATCCCGCGGTCACGCGGGACCGAGGGCGGCACCCACCCGGCCACGTCCACCATCCGCCCCCGCGCCGTCAGGGTGGCAAGCGGGTTGCGGCCGATGAACGACCAGCGGCTCCACCGGGCCTCGCCGTGCTCGACCGACTCGAGCAGGAACCCGGTGCCGTCACCGACCAGGCGGGCGTAGGCGGCCACCGGCGTCGTGAGGTCGGCCAGCAGCTCGCGCCACACCGGAATGACCGTGTGGTCACGGGCCAGCGACCGGAACTGGTCGCGGGACGGGTTGATCACGGCGCGCGGCCGATCCCGGCGACCGGATCGGAGGCCTGCCGACCGGTCGCTTCACCGGGGCCGGGCCCGAACGCCCGGAAGAAGCACGACTGCGCGCCCGTGTGGCAGGCGCCGGCACCCAGCTGATCCACCACGAACAGCAGCACGTCGCCGTCGCAGTCGTAGTGCGCCGACCACACGTACTGGACGTCGCCGGACGTCTCGCCCTTGCGCCACACCTCCTGGCGGCTGCGGCTCCAGAAGACGGTACGGCCCTCGGTCAGGGTGAGCCGCAGGGTCTCGGCGGTCATCCACGCCATCATCAGCACGCGCCCGGATGCGCGGTCCTGCACGATGGCCGGCACCAGGCCGTCGGCGTTGTACCGGACCTGCGCCAGCTGCTCGTCCGTCGCCTCGATCGGCGTCGCCGGGGGCGTGGCTGGCATCGGGCCATCGTACGGCCCGGCCCCGGCCCGGAAGAATCCATTCGCGTCAGAGGGCGCCGGCGGCCGAGATGGAGACGGTGCTGTCGGGCTCGGCGATCGAGTCGGAGTCGCAGTCGGTCGAGAACTGGATCGTCTTCTGGTTTTCGCCCGCCAGCCCCGCCTCGACGCGCCGACGGGCTTCCTCGAACGTCGCACCGGTCTCGTCGGGGAACTGGTCGTAGGCCGGGAACTCGCCCGTGAACTCGATGTCGATGTCCTGGGCACGGAAGCCCTTGCGCAGCAGGTGGTCTTGGATGCCGCCCGCCAACAGCTGCTCCAGGCCCACCCGTTCGGCGGCCAGCCTGATGCAGGCGGGGTTGAGCGTCGCCAGCTGGCCGATCTTGAGGACGTTCTCGGCCGTGCCCGAGTTGATGTTGGTGAGGCCGAGGGTCATCCCGTCGACCGCCTTGGTCAGGATGCTCTCGGACTGCTCGGGGTCGAAGACGAACGCCCCCGTCGAATAGGTGCCGTCCTCGAGGAACACGCGGGTCCCCTCTTCGATCGGCAGGTCGCCCGCTTCCGATATCCGGCCGTCCTCGACCGTGAACTCCACGGGGTCGCGCAGCTGCTCGACGCGCTCCTGCACGAAGACGTTGCCCCTGGGGATCGTGACCTTCACCTGGTTGTCGTCCGACACCTCGACGTCCGGCAGGTCCTCGACCCTGAACTCGAGCAGGCCCGGCACCTGCGCCGGGAAGATGTCCGTGTAGATGTCCTGCGTTCGGCCCAGGATCTCGACGTCGTGCGTCACCCGCAGCTCGACGTCGTTCTGGACGGCGATGAGCCCGAGGGTCGTCTCGAGCTCCGACGCCGGAAAGACCAGGCGGCTGCTCACGCCGCGACCTTCCTCGGACTCGTTGAACCCGAACTGACTCGAGCAGTAGCCGAGGCCGAGCGCCGCCACACCCAGGGCCGCCACCGCCGCGATGGCGGTCCTGACGAAACCGCCCCGCCGCGGGCGCCCCTCCGCTCGTCTCATGTCACACCGTCGTGGTCGGGCATGGCGGGGCCGGCGTCAGTCCGTCGGGGGCAGGGACGACGAGTCGCCGGACGCCCCCGAGGCGGCCGACGAGGACGACGCACCCGTGGCGCACGTCGTGCCGCCCGACTCCGACGTCGTCGGCCAGCGCATCACCTGGAGCGTCGCCGGGCCGTACTCGCCGTCGGCCGTGATCCCGGCCCGTCGCTGCACGTCCGCCACCGCTCCCGCGGTCTGCGGGCCGTAGTCGCCGTCGACGGTCACACCCTCGCGGTTGCAACGCGCCAGCGCGTCCTGCAACACGACCACCGCGTCCTCGTCACCCCGCCCCTGCGACATACCGCACGAGCTCGACGCCTCCGAGAAGAAGCCCGTGTCACCGGGCACCCGCACCGGCACCGAGTCGACGTCGATGACCACGACGCCGTCGCAGGTGGGCAGTCCGTTCGTGGTTTCGTCGATCGCGGCCGCTTCGCTGCTGGTGCCGAAGTCGAAGTTGCCGTTCCCGTCGATCGACTCACACCCCCCCGCGGCCGCGAGGGCCAGAAGTCCGAACAGCACCAGGATGGCGATTCCCATGCTGCCTCCTCCCTCTGATTTCCCCTGTAGGTGTACCCCGTGACCCCGAGTTCGTGTCAACGGAACGTGCGACGGGTAGCACGGTTACGACGGAATCTGGCCCGCTACCACAATATGCGCGTGAAGTCTCACGCATTGTGGCGGCACCAACCCAGGGAAGTCGCATGTCGGCACACGATCAGGACGCCAGCCATGGTGGGTCGAGACGGTGGCGCGGCCGTGGTGGGTGGATCGTTCCCGCACTGGCCGTGATCGGCGCCGGTGCCCTCGTGTTCGCCGCCGTCGATCGGGGACTGATCGACCTACCGGACTGGTTCAGCGGCGGCCGGAGCGATCCGGCGCCCCGGGGCACGGTGATCTACAAGGGCCAGGAGGCCCGGACGGCGTCCGAGAACTTCCTCATCGATATCGGTGACGGCACGGCAATGGTGGCGGTGCAGGCCAAGCAGAACTGGGACCGGTCCGGCTGGATCATCAACGGGGACTTTCAATCGACCAACGGGACGTCGAGCGTCGCCGACCCCGAGGATGGCGACCGGCCGGCGCGCCTTGCGGTCAAGGTGGATTACTGCGCCGACGGGACGATCACCACGACGGAGACCAGCGGCGACGACCCCGTGACCGCCATCAGGTTCGAGATGGGGCGACTCTACGTGTGCGACGCGGTCCTCGAGCACACACCCGCCAACGACTCCGCGTTCAAGCAGGACGACACGCCCAAGGACTTCCACGGCTCGTTCGTCAGCTTCGTGGCCGGTGCCGTCGAGGCGACGGCCGCCGCCTCGTCGTGTCCGAGCGACGAGCTCGCCAGGTACCGGACGCAAGACTACCGGTCGTTCGTCCGGCAGGAATTGGCCGACCGGTTCCGCCTGCCCGTCGCCAACGTCGAAGTCGTTGCAGGCCGGATCGGTCGGTCCGACGACGCGACTCGGCGGGAGCTGCGCGCGGCGCTCGAGAGCTACGCCAACATGCGGGACCCGGACGATCCCTCCAAGACCTACGAGGCACTCACGATCCAGTACCTCAGCGGCGACGGTGAGGCGGTGACCGACTCGTGCTACCGGGACGCCGGTGGCCGCGAGCTCGACGACCTCGACGCCGTCGCCGCTCCCGATCCAGACAACGGTGATCCGTAGCGGCGTTGGGTCCTACAGGTACAGGCCCGTCGAGGCCTCGCCCAGCCGGGTCGACGCCACGGCATGGACGTCGCGCTCGCGCAGGATGATGTAGTCGTCGCCTCTGACCTCGACCTCGTAGCGGTCCTCGGGGGCGAACAGCACGTGGTCTCCGGCCTGCATGGCCCTGACGTTGGGGCCGACCGCCACGACCTCGGCCCAGGCCAGCCGCTTCGACGTCTGCGCGGTGGCCGGGATGAGGATGCCACCCGAGGACCGGCGCTCGCCCTCGGGTCCCGCAATGCGCACCAGCACCCGATCGTTGAGCATCTTGATGGGGAGCTTCTCGGTAGCGGTGCCGTCGTCGGCGGTCACCGTGGCGGGGTCCGGCACACGAACGACGCTAGCGGTCGCCGGCGGCAACCGACGACTCTGCCCGGGGCTTCTCGCGGCGGCGCTCGTTCACGTGCGGACGCTGCCTCCCGAGCGCCAATACTCGCCCGCGGCCCGGTCGAGGAACCCCTCGTCGACCAGGAACCGTCGCAGCGACGCAACGTCCTCGTGGAAGCGCCGCAGGATCGCGTTCACCTGGCGCTCCGAGTAGCGGGCACCGACGTCGAACTCCTGTGCCAGGCGGTCGAGGATCACGAGCTTGCGGCCCCGCTGGGTCGGGATCTGCGTCAGCCGCCCGCCCCGGAAGTAGCGCCGCAGGATGCGCGCGTCGTCCTCCGGCACGTCGTCGGTGGGGTCGGGTCCCGGGCGCTCCGACGACGCCATCGCCGCCAGCCGAAAGGCCTCACCCAGCAGCACGTGGTCGCCGCGGTCGCCGCGCACGACCAGGTCGCCGTCCACCAGCCGGGCGAGGGCGGTCGCGGCCCGGCGCGCCGTCAGCCCCGTCGATGCCCGCACCTCGTCGAGCGTCGACCCACCCAGCACCAGCGCCGCGAACACCCGGCGCCGGTCGTCGTCGGCCAGGAGACCGGCGATGGTGCCGGCGTCCGGCACCGGGGCGGCTCTGTCGTCGCCGGGGGCGGTCACGTCGGGGAGGCTACGGCGCCGGCGGGCGGGCGCTGACTGCTCGGCCTCTACACCGGGCGGACGATCAGCCCGGCCCGCGTGAGCTCGTCCTTGGCCTCGGCGATGGTGTGCTCACCGAAGTGGAAGATCGACGCCGCCAACACCGCGTCGGCACCGCCCTCGATCACGCCCTCGGCGAGGTGGGCCAGGGTGCCCACACCACCGCTGGCGATCACCGGCACGCCCACGGCGTCGGACACCGCCCGGGTCAGCTCGAGGTCGAAGCCCTCCCGGGTGCCGTCGCGGTCCATCGATGTGAGCAGGATCTCGCCCGCGCCGCGGTCCTCGACCTCCCGCGCCCAGGCCACCGCATCGAGTGCCGTCCCCGACCGCCCGCCGTGCGTCGTCACCTGAAACGCTGTCCCGGCGCCGGGCACCCGGCGGGCGTCGACCGCCACGACGACGCACTGGCTGCCGAACTCGGTGGCCAGCTCGGTCACGAGGTCGGGACGCTCCACCGCCGCCGTGTTGATCGACACCTTCTCCGCGCCCGCCATCAACAGCCGGCGGGCGTCGTCGATCGATCGCACCCCGCCCCCCACGGTAAAGGGGATGAACACCTCGTCGGCCGTTCGCGCCGCGACCTCGACAATGGTGTCCCGGGCGTCGGCCGACGCGGTGATGTCGAGGAAGACCAGCTCGTCGGCGCCTTCGGCGTCGTAGCGGGCGGCCAGCTCCACGGGGTCCCCGGCGTCGCGCAGGCCCACGAAGTTGACGCCCTTGACGACCCGGCCGGCGTCCACGTCGAGGCAGGGGATCACGCGGACGCTACGCACCGGCCCACTTCCGGTCCGGCATCTGCGCACACACCGGCGTCGCCCGCCTGCGCGGCGCGCGACACGCCGGTCACGCGTGCGCCTCGATCGTGGCGACCGCATCGGAGACCCGGAAGGCACCCTCGTAGAGCGCCCGGCCCACGATCACGCCGGCCAGCCGCCGGTCGTCGACCTCGAGCACCGACAGCGTCCGCAGGTCGGCGAGCGTCCCCACGCCCCCGGATGCGATCACGTCGACACTGGTGGCATCCAGCACGGCGACGAGCTGGTCCAGGGCCGGGCCCGACAGCGTGCCGTCCCGCCCGATCTCGGTGACCACCAACGCCGCCACGCCGGCGTCCTCGAACCGGCGGGCGACGTCCACGAGGTCGTGCCCCGAATCATGGAGCCATCCCCGCACGGCCACGTCGCGACCCCGGGCGTCGAGCCCGACCGCGACCCTCTCGGGGTAGCGCCCGGCGAGCGAGCGGACCCAGTCGGGCCGTTCCAGTGCCGCCGTGGCCACCACCACCCGGCGCACGCCCTGCCCCAGCAGCGCATCGGCGGCGGCATCGTCGCGCACACCACCCCCGCACTGCACCGGCACCTCGACGGCGGCGGCGACGGCGGCCACGAGCTCGCGGTTGCGGGGCTCGCCGGTGCGGGCGGCATCGAGGTCGACGACGTGGATCCAGGGTGCACCTTCGGCGGCGAACGCCCGCGCCCGCGCCACCGGGTCGTCGACGTACACGGTCTCCTGGGCATAGTCGCCCTGGTACAGCCGGACACAACGGCCACCGCGCAGGTCGATCGCCGGATACAGGTCCATCACGGGTCGATCAGGGCGCACCGAGCGTGTGGGTCACGCCGCGGCCGCCGACTCGACCGCCCGGCCGACGAAGTTGGCCAGGATGCGCATGCCGGTCGCCCCCGACTTCTCCGGGTGGAACTGCGTGGCCCACAGCGCACCCGACTCGACGGCCGCCACCGCCGGGCCGCCGTAATCGCACGTGGCCACCGCGTGCTCGTCGCAATCCGCGGCAAACGAGTGCACGAAATAGACCCACACCGGGTCGGACACGCCGGCCAGCAACCCGCTGTCGCCCCGCCTGGCGAGCACGTTCCACTGCATCTGCGGGCGCTTCACCCCGTCCGGGAGCCGCCGCACGACCCCGCGGAGGACGCCCAGGCCGGGCACGGACGGTGTCTCCTCCGAGCCCTGGTACAGCATCTGCATCCCCACGCAGACCCCCAGGAACGGCCGGCCCGAACAGGCGCACTCGATGGCCAGTTCGTCGAGGCCCCTTTGCTCGAGCGCCTCCATGCAGCGGCCGAAGTTTCCGACCCCCGGGAGCACCACGCCCGCGGCGTCGCGCACCAGGCCCGGGTCGGCGGTGAGGCGGGCATCGGCGCCCACGTGCTCGAGCGCCTTCTGCGCCGACCGGAGGTTGCCTATGCCGTAGTCGAGGACGGCGATGAGGGTCATGGGCGGTCTCTCACTGGCGTCCGATCCTACGGCCGGGCACGGTCGGCCCCCGAACAGGTTTCGCCCGGTGTCACTCGGAATTCCAGTGGTTGATGGCGCCGACCTCGCGCTCCCAGCCGAGGACCGACACCGTCCCCGTGGCGAGCAGGAGGCGAGCGCCCGCCGTCGGCGGCTGTTCGATCCAGCGGGCCGCCAACACCCGCAGGAAGTGGCCGTGGGAGAACAGCAGGGCGCGGGTTCGCACGTCCCGCCGCACGCGGTCGACGACCCGGTCGGCGCGGGCGCCGACCTGTTCGGCCGTCTCGCCGCCCGGCAGCGGGTGGGACCAGACCGTCCAGCCCGGGTCCTTCTCGCGGATCGCGGCCGTGGTGAGGCCCTCGAACTCGCCGTAGTCCCACTCCTCCGCTGCCGGTTCCACCACGGCGTCGGGGAACCCGGCGAGCGCCGCCGTGTCGACGGACCGGCGCCGGGGGCTGGTCAGCACCAGGTCGAACGCCACGCCCGAGAACCGCGACGTCAGCCGGCGGGCCTGCTCCTCGCCGTCGGGGGTCAGCAGCAGGTCAGTCCGGCCGGTGTGGCGGCCATCGCGGCTCCACTCGGTCTCGCCGTGCCTGCAGAGCCAGAGCTCGGGTCGTGCCACGGGACCAGCCTGCCCCAGCCGCGCCCATGTCACCCGGGCGACCGCGGGCGCGGCCACACTGGTTCCATGCTCCTGGTGGGAACGGGTGACGGATTGGTCGAGCTGGGCCTCGACGGCAAGGTCGTGCGCCGGGGCCTGACCGGCGTCGAGGTGACCGGCGTCGCCGGGGAGTGGGTCATCGCCGACGACCGGGTCGTCGCGCTGGAGGATGGGGCGCCCCGCCCGCTTCCCCACGGGCTGCTCCCCCGCTGCCTGTTGACGCTGGCCGGCGGGCGGGCACTGGTCGGGACCAGCGAGGCTCGGCTCGTGCTCGTCGGCAGCGCCGACGGGCCCGCGGTCGACCGCGCCTTCGACGCCATCCCAACCCGGGGCGAGTGGACCACCCCCTGGGGAGCACCACCCGACCTGCGCTCCATCACAATGGGCGACGCCGGGCTGTTCGCAGGGGTGCACGTCGGTGGCGTCTGGCGGCGGGACCCCGAGCAGTGGGTCGAGGTGGTGCCGGTCGAGGCCGACGACCACCAGGTCCTGGCGCAGGGCGACACCGTCGCCGTGGCCGCCGCCGTCGGCGTCGGCCAGAGCTCGGACGGCGGGAACACCTGGCACTGGAGCACCGAGGGCCTGCACGCCGGCTACTGCCGGGCGGTGGCCATCTCGGAGGGCTGGCTGCTGGCCAGCGCCTCGACCGGGCCCGCGACCCACGAGGCGGCCGTCTACCGGCGACCCATCGACGACCCCGACCAGCCGCTGGTGCCATGCGGTGGCACTTCGGGGTTGCCCGCGACCTTCCCCCACAACATCGACACCTTCGGGCTCGTCGCCGCAGGGAACCTGGTGGCCGTGGGCGAGCGCTACGGGCGGGTCTACCTGTCCGAGGACGCCGGGGAGAGCTGGCGCAAGCTGGCCGAAGCCCTCCCCGGCGTGTACTGCCTGGCGTTCGCCGGCTGACGGGGTACCGGCGCCAGGCGACCTACCGGACCACTAGCCGTCGCTGCCGCTGGTGCCGCCGTGCTCGTCGCCGGCGGGATCGTCGGCACCGTGGCCACCGCCGCCCGGACCGCTGTTGCCGCTGTCGTCCACGACGCGGTCGTCGCCGCGGTCGTCGGCCCCGTCCTCGACCCGGTCGTCGCCGCGGTCGTCGGCCCGGTCGGCGGGCTCGGCGCGGACCAGGACGCCGTTCTCGAAGCGGACGTCCGTGCCGTCGGCCTCGTCGCGGATGCGGATCCGCTCGCGCACCGCACCGTCCTCGAGCTCGAGGTTGACCTGCACGCGTCGCGTGGCCTGGCGGAAGTCGACCTCGATCTCGATACCGGCCGCCTGTTCCACCTCGACGCGCCAGCCACGGGCGGGCACTGCGCTCACCAGGGTGATCTGCGCACCGCTGCGGCGGAACGTCACGGTTCCCGCACCCGCGGCGTCGACGACCTGGTCGCTCGACATGGTCCCGACGGCGTTGCCCCCGCTCGCGGTCGTCTGGGTGGTGGGACTCGTGGACGAGGTCGACCCACCGCCGGAGTCGCCGCCCGACGCCCCCGCGAGGAGGGACGGTGCCGGGCCGAGGCCCGTGACGAGCGCGAGGCCGACACCGCCACCCACGAGTCCGGCGACCATGCGCATGCGACGCGGTGAGTTCGAGAGGTTCATGACGGGGGACTCCTCTTCGCTGTAGGGATCAAGCGCCCCCAGCGTCCCGTCGCCCCTCGTAACGGCGTCTCCGACCGACCCTAAGGGTCTTCTAAGGCTGAGCGGCAGTCGTTGGCGGACCGCTGGCCGCCTCGGGTCCCGATCGCCCCGCCCAGGCGGGGTCAACCCGGGCCCGAACCGCCGCCGCTGTCGTCGTCCCCGGAGCCGGGCCCGCCGTCGTCGCCGCCGTCGACGGTCTCGCCGTCTTCGCGTCGCTCGACCTGGGGACCACCGTCCCACCACGCGTCCACCCTGCTCCGGTGCGCGTCGCTCTCGAACTCGACCTTCACGCCGTTGCCGTGCTCGGGCTCGGTGTCGACGGTGAAGCCCTCGGCGGGGGACGCCCCGACGACCTCCACGCCAGCGGCCGAGAACCGCAGGGTCACCACGCCGCCCTGCATCCTGTACGTGCGCGTCGTGGCCGAGGGGTCGGCCGGGGGCGCCGTCGTGCTGGTCCCGCCGTCCGGCGCACTGGTGGTGGCCGGCGCCTTCTCGGCTTGCAGCTCCCGGGCAACCTGCTCGGAGCTCAGCGGCGCCGGGCGGTCGTCGGTCACCTGGTCGCCGACCACGCCGATGCCCGCCCAGGCGACGCCCGCAGCCGATGCAGCCGCCGCCACCCAGACGCCACCGAGCGCGAGGGATCGTCGCACCGCTCCATGGTGCCCGGCCCCGGGCCTAGGCGATGCCCAACCCCGGCCTAAGCCTCGGTTAAGGACCGCCCGGCTCCCGCCGGCTCCTGTTGCCGCCGGCCTAGCGTGGCCCGGTGGCATCGGTACTGGTGATCGAGGACGATCAGCGAATCCGGGAGGCGCTCGCCAGCGGGCTCTCCGGGTCCGGCCACGCGGTGCGCACCGAAGCGATCGGGGCGGCCGGGCTCACCGCGGCCGTCGACTGGAGGCCGGAGGTGATCGTCCTCGACCTCGGCCTGCCCGACCTCGACGGGGCCGACGTCCTGCGGATGCTGCGGGGCGTGTCCGACGTACCGGTCATCGTCGCCACCGCCCGGGACGACGAGGCCGAGATCGTGCGGCTCCTGGACCAGGGGGCCGACGACTACGTGGTCAAGCCCTACTCGGCCGCCCAGCTCGAGGCCCGCATCCGTGCGGTCCTGCGGCGCGGCAGCGGTGGCGACGACGACGACGACCGCGTCCAGGTCGGCGACCTGGTCGTCCGGCCCCGGACCCGCAGCGCCACGCTCGACGGGCGGCAGCTCGACCTCACCCGGCTCGAGTTCGACCTCCTCGCCCACCTGGCCCGGCGGAGCCCCGACGTCGTGACGCGGCGCGAGCTGCTGGCCGAGGTGTGGCGCCAGCCCTACGGCGGCGCGGACAAGACCGTCGATGTCCACCTGTCGTGGCTGCGCCGCAAGCTCGGGGAGACGGCGACCGAGCCCCGCTACGTGTACACGGTACGCGGCGTGGGCGTGCGGCTCGACGCCCCGGGCGATGGCGGCGACCCCCGGCCCACCTAGGGACCCCGTGCGTCGCCGGCTCCTCCTCGTCGTCGTGGCGACGACCAGCCTCGTGGTGGTGGCGTTCGCAGTCCCGTTGGGGGCGCTGGTCCGCTCGGTCGCCCGTGACCGGGCGCTCAGCGCCGCCGAACGCGACCTGGGGGCGTTGGCACCGATCCTGGCCCTGAACCCGGAGGTGCCGGCGGTGGAGGACGCCATGGCCCGGACCGGCGCCGGCGCCGACGGGCGCCTCACGGTGTGGCTCGGAGACGGCACCCGCCTCGGCGATCCCACGCCCGACGACGAGCAGGCGCTGGCGCTGGCGCGGGGCCAGCGACGCTCGTTCAGCCAGAACCGCGACGGCGCCCGCGAGCTGTACACCGTGGTCGTCACCGGGACCGACGACACCGGCGTGTCGGTGGCCCGGGCGCGGGTGCCCGAGAGCCTGCTCGACGACGGGGTGACGACGGCGTGGGCCGCCCTGGCGGGCGTGGCGGTGGCGCTGGTGGTGGCGGCGGCCCTGATCGCCGACCGCCTGGCCCGGTCTGTGACCCGCGACGCCACCGAGCTCTCGGCCACGGCCCGGGCACTGGCCGAGGGCACGGTGGAGGCCCGCGCCCAACCGGGCACGACGCCCGAGCTCGCCGATGCGGCCCGGGCGCTCAACCTGCTGGCCGATCGCATCGACGAGCTACGGGCCGCCGAGCGGGAACGGGTCGCCGACCTGTCGCACCGGCTGCGCACGCCGCTCACGGCGCTGCGCCTCGACGCCGAGGCGTCCGGCGACCCGGAGTTGGTGGCCGGCGTCGACCGTCTGGAGGCGGCGGTGTCCGAGCTCATCCACAGCGCCCGCCGCCCGCTGCGGCCCGGCCTGGTCGCCGAGAGCTGCGACCTGGCCGCCGTGGCCCGCGACCGCGCCGCCCACTGGAGCGCACTGGCCGAGGACGACGGCCGCGCCTGGACCTTCGAGGTCCAGCCGGACCGGGCGGCGCGGGTGCGCCTGTCGTCCCGGGATGCCGAGGCGGCGGTCGACGCACTGATCGGCAACGTGTTCGCCCACACGCCCGAGGGCAGCGGCTATGCCGTCGCCCTGCGGCGCCACGACGGGACGGTGGAGCTGGCTGTGGACGACGCCGGCCCCGGGATCCCCGATCCCGACGCGGCGCTGGCGCGGGGGGTGACGAGGGCGGGATCGACGGGCCTCGGCCTCGACATCGCCCGGCGATCCGCCGAGGCCGCCGGCGGCAGCCTCGCCATCGAGCGCTCGGCGCTGGGCGGGGCCCGGGTGCGGTTGTTGCTGCCGATCGACGGCGCGGACGGTGCGAGCCTCGGAGGCTAGAGCGAGCCCTTGGTGGACGGCACGGCCTCTCCCTCGACCCGCGCGGCGTCGCGCAGGCAGCGAGCCACGCCCTTGAACGTCGCCTCGACGACGTGGTGCGTGTTGCTGCCGGCACGGCGCATGACGTGGAGCGTTATCCCCGCGGCATGGGCGAAGGTCCGCCAGAAGTGCTCGGCCATCTCGGGGTTGAACGGCGGGTTGCCGAGGGGCAGCACCTCGCCGAACGGCACGTCGTAGACGACGAACGGCCGGCCGGACAGGTCGAGCGCCACCTCGATGAGCGCCTCGTCCAGCGGGAACAGCCCACTGGCGAACCGGCGGATCCCCGCCTTGTCGCCCAGCGCCTCGCCGAACGCCTCCCCGACCACGATGGCCACGTCCTCGACCGTGTGATGGCCGTCGACATGGAGATCGCCCTGGGCCTCCACCGTCAGGTCGAAGCCGCCGTGGCGCCCGAGCTGGTCGAGCATGTGGTCGAAGAACGGCATGCCGGTGGTGGCATGCACCTTGCCCTCGGGACCGTCGAGGTCGAGCGCCACCGCCACCGACGTCTCCTTGGTCGTGCGTCCGCGCCGGGCCGACCGGGTCACGACAGCACCTCGGCGAGCGCGGCGAGGAAGGCGTCGTTCTCGGCGGGGGTGCCGATCGTGACCCGCAGGCAGCCGTCGAGGCGCGGCCAAGAGGCGCAGTTGCGGACCAACACCGAGCGGTCCAGGAGCGCCTGCCAGACCGCACTGCCGTCGCGCTCCCGCGGACGGAACAGCACGAAGTTCGCATCCGACCGCCAGACGTCCACCGGGAGCTCGGCCAGGGCACCGGCGACGCGGCCCCGCTCCTCGACCAGGGCCGCCACCCGGGCCCGCATCTCGTCCGTGAACGACAGGGCGAGCGCTCCCGCCAACTGCTTCACCACGTCGAGGTGGTACGGGAGGACCACCTTGTCGAGCTCGGCCACCAGCCCGGCGGGGCCGACGAGGTAGCCGAGCCGGGCGCCGGCCATGGACCAGGTCTTCGAGAAGGTGCGGGTGACGACGACGCCCGACCGCTCGTCAACCATGCCGAGGGCGGACCACGGGGCGAACTGGCCATACGCCTCGTCGACCACGACGATGCCCGGCGCCATGGCGGCCACGGCGCCCACGGTCTCCTCGGGCTCGGCCATGCCTGTGGGGTTGTTGGGCGAGCACAGGAACGTCACCTCCGGCCGGTGCCCGGCCAGCACCCGCCGGACCTCGCCGAGGTCGAGCTTGAAGTCGTCGGCGCGCTCGCCCACCGCCAGGCCGGTTCCGGTGATCCGGGCGATGTGGCCGTGCAGCGCGTACGTGGGCTCGAACACCGCGGCCCGCCGGCCCGGTCCGCCGTAGGTGAGCAGGAGGGTCTGCAGCACCTCGTTCGACCCGTTGGCGGCGAACACCTGCTCCGGCGCCACGCCGTGGTGCTTGGCGATCGCCTCCCGCAGGGTGCGGTAGCCGCGGTCCGGATAGCGATGCCATTCGATGGTCGCCAGCGCGTCGCCGAGCCGTCGAGTGAACGCCGCGGGCGGCGGTTCGGGTGCCTCGTTGGTGTTGAGCCGGACGGCCACGTCGACCTGGGGCGAGTGGTAGCCGGCCATCAGGGCCAGGTCGTCGCGCGGTGCGGGCGTCACGCCGGCTGCCCCGCAGCCTGGACCCTCAGGCGCACGGACTCGGCGTGGGCCGGCAGTCCCTCGTACTCGGCGAGCGCCTCGACGTGGGGCGCCACCTGCGTCAACCCGTCGCGCGGCACCACCACCGCGTGGATGTGCTTGCAGAAGTCGTCGACCCGCAGGGCGCCGGAGAACCGCGCCGAGCCGGACGTCGGCAGCACATGGTTGGCCCCGGCCAGGTAGTCGCCGATCGATGCCGGGGCGAGCGGGCCGCAGAAGACCGCACCCGCGTGCCGCACCCGGGGCAGGAGGGCCTCCCAGTCGTCCACCAGCAGCTCGAGGTGCTCCGGGGCGATGGCGTTGGCGACCGCCAGCGCCTGGTCGGCTCCGTCGGTCAGCACCGCGTACCCGCCCTCGGCGAGGGTGGCCTCGAGGTGGCGGCGCCGGGGCGAGCGGGGCACGAGGCGGTCGACCGCCGCGCAGACGGCGTCGACGACGTCGGCGTCCCAGCCGATGAGCCAGGCGAGCCCGTCGGGGCCGTGCTCGGCCTGGACCAGCACGTCGATCGCCGCGTGCTCGGCGGGGGTCGACGAGTCGGCGACGACCACGACCTCCGACGGACCGGCGAAGGCCGACGGCACGCCGACCAGCCCCAGGCCGGCCACCTCCCGCTTGGCCTGGGCGACCCGGGCGCTGCCGGGCCCCACCACCACGTCGACCGGGCGGATCGACTCGGTGCCGTAGGCGAGCGCGGCGATCGCCGCCGGGCCCCCGACCCGGTACACCTCGTGCGCCCCGGCGACGGCGGCGGCGGCCAGGATCCCGTCGTCGACCCTGCCGTCGCGCCCCGGCGCGGTCGCGAGCACGATCTCGGGCACGCCGGCCACCCTGGCGGGCACCACGGTCATCAGCACCGTGGAGACCAGGGGCGCCGCAGCGCTCGGCACGTAGCAGCCGGCGCGCTCGACCGGTCGCAGCAGCTCCCGGATCTCGATCGCGCCGTTGCGGTGGACCAGCTCGGGGGCCCGCTGCGCAGCGTGGTAGGCCTGGATGTTGACGTGGGCGGCCTCCAGGGACGCCCGGAGCCGGGCGGGGATGCGGTCGAGGGCGGCCGCGACCGCGGCGGGCGGCACCCGGAGCTCGTCGACCTCCACCCCGTCGAAGCGCCGGATCAGCGACCGGACCGCGTCGTCGCCGCCGTCGCGGACCTCCGCCAGGACGGCACGCACCTCGTCGACGGGGGGTTCCACCTGGGCCGCGGGGCGGGGCAGCCGGGAGCGCAGGTCGGCGGTCCCGGATCCACGCAGGTCGAGGCGGCGGAGCACGGAGCAACGCTAGCGGCGCCCCAGCGAACGGCCCCATCCGGTTCCGGGTAGTGGGCGCTCGCGGAAGTTCCGTGGATGTATCGCCGTGTCAGATTCGTCGCTGGCAAGGACGCAGGAGGAAGGCGCAGCCGTAGCTGCGGCGACGACGAGGACGCAGTCCAGCGGCGGAGCTGGCCGGCGAGACGCCACGCCGACTTGCGCGAGGGTCCACTAAAAACCCAGGCATGGACAGCGATCTCGCCGAGCTCTCGGCCCTGGCGACCACACTCGACGAACTGGCGACCCGGATCACCGCCGTCGGCGATCGCTACCGAGGGTCGACCCGGCCCGACGTTGCGGACGGGCTCTACGAGGTCGAGCGGTCGTTGCTCACCGCCAGCCGCCAGCTCGAGCGGGTCATGCGGTCGATGCGCTGACGACCGGGTGGCCTCGAACCGGACCCGGAATCCGGGCGCGGTCAGGTCCGGATGCGCTGAAGGTGTCGCCGCACCAAACCGTGCCCGGACACAGCGACGGCGCCCTCGCGGGGCGCCGTCGCGGCGACGCCAGGCGGCGGATCCCAGCGTCGCATTGGAACCAGGTGGCGGGAACCTGGTCTTCACCCACGTTATCGCTCAGACCAGGGGAGAGGGTGCGCGCCGGGCCGGCATTTCTTTGCAATGCGTTCACGACCTGATGTCGTCGCGTCGCAGGATGCTCGATCAGAACGTGAAGGCCGACGGGCAGATGTCGGCCAGGACGCATGCGTCGCACCGGGGCTTGCGCGATGTGCACACCCGGCGGCCGTGCAGGATGAGGCGCAGGCTGAGGGCGCCCCGCTCGTCGGCCCGCACCATGGGGTTCAGCTCCAGCTCGACCTTCACCGGGTCGGTCTGGCGCGTGAGGCCGAGGCGGCGCGACAGGCGGAGCACGTGGGTGTCGACCGGCAGGCCCGGCTCGCCGAGGGCCACGCTGCGCACCACGTTGCCGGTCTTGCGGCCCACCCCCGGCAGCGTGACGAGATCCGACAGCTTGTGCGGCACCACACCGTCGAACCGCTCGACCAGCGCGGCCGCCATCCCGATCAGGCTGCGCGTCTTGTTGCGGAAGAACCCGGTCGACTGGATGATCGTCTCGAGCTCGGCCGGGTCGGCGGCGGCCAGGTCGGCAGGCCGTGGGTACTTGGCGAAGACCGCCGGTGTCACCATGTTGACGCGCTCGTCGGTGGTCTGTGCGGACAGGATCGTGGCCACCAAGAGCTCGTAGGGGTTGGAGTGGTCGAGCGCGCACAGCTCGGTTGCCGTCCCCGGGTACTCCTCTGCGAGCCGGTCGGCCACAACGCGGGCGCGTCCCCTGGGGCTCCGGGGTCGACTGCGGGTCAGTGCCCGCCCTTGGGGGCCCTCGCTCATCGCTTGCGGACACTACCGGCCGGCCATCGCGGCCAGAGCGGCCCGTCCCTGCTACACCAGCACACATGGCACGGCGGCCCGCGGCGTTGCCCGCGGCGCTGGTGGCGACACTGCTCGTGGTCGCCCTCGGCGCCATCCGCCCCGAGCCGAAGGCCGGGGCCGATGGCGGTGCCGCCCGGTCAGCGGCCGCCGCGACCGGGTTTCCCGGTGCCGGCGAACCCCGCCGGTTCGCGGAGCAGGCGGCGGCGATGGCCAGGGCGCACGCCGCGTACGCGGCCGCACACCCCCGGACGTTCACGCTGGTGGCCACCGGCGACGTCCTGCTCCATACAGCCCTGTGGGACCAGGCGCAGGCCGACGCCGCCTCGTCCGGACACCCCGGCGGCCGCGACTTCGGCCCCATGCTCGCCTCGATCCGACCGGTGGTCAGCGGTGCCAACGTGGCGATCTGCCACATGGAGACCCCGGTCGCGCCGGCCGGCGGCCCGTTCTCGAGCTATCCCAGCTTCTCGGTGCCCCCCGAGATCGCGCCGGCCCTAGCGGCCACCGGCTACGACGCCTGCACGACGGCGTCGAACCACACCTACGACCGAGGTGCGGCTGGTGTGAAGCGGACCCTCGACGCGCTCGATGCCGCGGGCATCCGCCATGCCGGTTCCGCCCGGACTCCGGAAGAGGCCGGTGCGACCACGATGCTCGACGTCGACGGCGTCAGGCTGGCGCTGCTCTCGTACACGTTCGGCTTCAACGGCGTCCCCGCCCCCGACGGCCAGGCGTGGCGGTCGAACCCCGTCGACGAGCGCCGGATCCTGGCCGACGCCAGCGTCGCCCGGCGACGGGGCGCCGAGGTCGTCGTCGTGGCCCTGCACTGGGGCGACGAGTACGACCACCAGCCCAACGGCCAGCAGCAGGCGCTCGCCCCGCGGCTCATCCGCTCGCCGGACATCGACCTGCTGCTGGGCCATCACGCCCACGTCGTGCAGCCCGTCGAGGCCATCGACGGCGAGTGGGTCGTGTACGGCATGGGCAACCTGATCTCCAACCAGGGCTCCCAGGGCCC
>JBKOUY010000119.1:0-11409 GCA_046723645.1 Actinomycetota bacterium
AGGGCAGGGCGTGCGTACTGCAGGATCGGCGCCGGGCGGCTCGTCGAGCACGTGGCTGCACTCACCACAGGAGACCGTTGCCACATCGAGCACCGTATCGGTCGACACCAATTGTCCGGCGACAGCGACTGGTTCGGATCGACGGGTCAGCTGGCACTCGCGTCGCTAGCCCCCTAGATGCACGGGCCACAAAGCGATTACATACAGACCACCCCCGGGTGTGGAACATCCCCCGGTTGCGGGCTGTGAGCAGGGCTTTCGTGCACGCGCGCATGACGTAGTACATCCCCGACGGTGGCGCTGACCTGGGCTTTCTTGGAGGCTCTGAGCGTGCTCGAGGGTCCCCTGCCCGCCCGTGTTGCGGGGGAGGGGTGGTACTGGCATGTGCAAGCCTCTGACCTGGGCTTTCGCGGCTGCACCGGTTGGCTTCGTGTCAGGTCTGTGTCACGGCATGGCTGCACAAGCCTGTCAACAGGGCAAACACCACCAATCGGACAGTTGGTCATGTACTGACGCCCACGCGGCGGCTACCTGGCGTGACGGTCGCCGCCGCGATGCAGCCGAGGGCGCCTATCGCCAGCCGTGGGCGGGTAATGCCGGGCGGACCGCTGGGGAGACGGCCATTGGCGTCGGCGACGTTGTGCTGACGCGACGAGCGTTCACCCGGTCAAGCGCGGCGTTGGGTGCCGTCGGCAACGTGGGGGGTTTCAGCCTCGTGGGCTGCCACGGTGGAGCGCACTGGCGGGCGCCCATCGATAACACCGGTGCGACGGACGTGTCGGAGCCGCTGACGAAGACGCGGTGCGAGCTGTCGGGATCCGTGGCATAGCGTTGCTGGCGACAAGCGCTGGGGAGGCACGGTGGGCCGGGCCAGAAGCAGACCGCGGCGACACGGTGAGGCCGAACGACGTGGTCGCCGCAACCGCGTGGTGAGCAGGTCCGCACCTAACGAGGCGCTCGAAGCGACGGTTCGAAGTCGGATCGTCGGTGAGGCTGTCGATTGGCTCCTGTTTGGCGGGCTTGTCGCCGTCATGGTTGGCGTTGGGCTCGTCATGGGCCTGCCACCGTGGGCACTGTGGGTCCTCGCGCTAGTCGGCGCCCCGGCGCTGCTCACGGTCTATGAGGTTGCCGCTATCGCGGTGTGGGGTATGACCTTGGGCAAGAGAGTCGCCGGCGTTCGAGTCCTCCGCGCCGACACGCTCGAGGCGCCAGGATGGAGGCGAGCAGCGATTCGACTGATCGCGCTTGTGCCGTGGAGCCTGCCCCCGCGCGGCTTTGAGCACTATGTGCTCCGCCGGGCGGACGGGCTGCCTGACCGCCTGGCAGGGACCATTGTCGTAGACGACCGCGCGTGGCGTTCATTGCAGCCCGCAACACATCGCGAGAACGACCAAAACCGGCGCATTGGCCCTCAGGGCACCGCATGACACGCCCTGACACGGGCCCCAACGGTCCGCACCTCGCCGCCAGGGACCTCGGCGAGGCGGTCCGCGGGCTCCGGTTCTTCGACCACCACGCACATCTGCTCGCCCAGCCGGCCGCCGGCTACAGCCTCGCCGACGTCCTGACCGAGGCCCCCGGCTCGGTTCCCCAGGGCCCGCACCACCTCACGTGGTTGCGGGCGCAGCGCGATCTTGCCGACGCGCCGGCCGACGCCCGGGGCCTCCTCGACGGCTGCCGCTTCGACGCCATGCTGGTCGACGACGGCTACCGGTTTCCCGGAGCCATGACCATCGCCGAGCATGCCGCCATGGTGGAGTGTCCTGTCGGGCGAATCCTGCGCATCGAGGCGGTCGCGGAGGACGCGGCTGCGGGCTGGCCGGCATGGACCGGCGTGCGTGACCGATTCCGGGATGCGGTGGCCACGGGCCTGGCGGAAGGTGCTGCGGCGCTGAAGACCATCGCGGCCTACCGTTGCGGGCTCGACCTGCCAGCGCCCGACGACGAGGCGGCCGCGGCCGCATACGCGCAATGGCGACAGGCGGGAGGGCGGCTCGAGGCCGCGGAGCTGGTCTCGTGGTTTCTCGCCGAAGCCCTCGACGTGCTGCGGGCCGATCCTCGCCCACTCCAGGTCCACACCGGCATCGGTGACGCCGACCTCTCGCTGCACCGCGCCGATCCCGCACTGCTGGCGCCGCTGCTGGACGATGCCCGCAACGCATCGATCCCGGTGGTCGCACTCCACTGCTACCCGTTCGTCCGACAGGCGTCGTGGCTCGCCAGCGTCCATGCCAATGCCTTCGTCGACCTGTCTCTGGCGCTGACCCTGGCCCCCCACCGCGGCGCCGAGCTCATCCTGGAGGCCCTCGACCTGGCGCCGGTGTCGAAGGTCCTGGTGGCAACAGACGCGACGAAGCTGCCCGAGGCGTTCTACCTCGCCGTCCGCTGGTGCCGCGACGCGGTCGCCGGCGCGCTCAGCCGCTTGGTGGCATCCGCCGCGCTCGACGAGGCCGCCGCCATCGACTGGGCGGGCCTACTGATCGCCGGAAACGGCCGCAGGCTCTACTCGGTGTGACCGTGCGATGCCCCGGACACGCGGGATCACCGCCGCCGAGCGAGCCGGGGTGACGTTCCGGATCCACGAGTACGAGCACGTCGCAGCGTCGGCGTCGTACGGCCTCGAGGCGGCGGAACATCTCGGCGTGGACCCGGCGCGCGTGTTCAAGACGCTGGTCGTCGACGTGGGCGGTCAGCTCGGCATCGCCGTCGTTCCGGTGACGACGCAGCTCGACCTGAAGGCGCTCGGCAAACGGGCAACCATGGCCGACGACCGCACGGCCGAGCGGGCGACCGGGTACGTCCTCGGGGGGATATCGCCCCTCGGGCTCAGGCGCAGCATGCCCACGACCGTCGACGTCTCCGCGCTCGGGCACGCGACGATCTTCGTCAGCGCCGGCCGTCGCGGGCTGGAGATCGAGGTCGATCCGAAGGACCTCGTGCGGCTGACCGGCGCGGTGGTGCGGTCGATCGCGAGAACCTGACGCCTCGGCGCGGCGCAGGCCTCGCCCGGTGACCGACGTCGGCCGGGCTCACGACTCCGCTGGTCGAGCGGCCGACGGCGTGCTCATGTAGGTCGCCAGCTCCTCGAGGGTGACGAGGCCGTCACCGTCCGAGTCCATCATCTCGATGGCCTTGGCCGCGGTGTCGTCGGTGAAGTTGACCCCGAAGGTGCCCATGAGCTCCTTGAACTCGGCGGCCGACACCCTGCCGTCGCCGTCCCGGTCCAGCATCGCAAAGGTGGCTTCGTACCTCTCGGTATCGACCATCGTGATTCGCCTCCCCAGACATGGATCAAACCGCCGGGTTTTCTACCCCCGCCGGCACGGTCCAACCGTCGGGTGCGGATCGCCAGCGAAGCGGACTGCCCGACGGTCGTCAGCCGGCGTCACCGCCCTCGCCCCGGATTCGGCGGCGGAGCCGGTGCGTCTCCTCGGACGGCTCGACGTCGAGCTCGGCCAGGGCCTCGAGCGCCCGGTCGAGGGTGCGCAGCGCCGCCGGCCGGTCGCCGCGCGCCAGTGCCACCGAGGCCAGCACGGCGTACGCGTCCTCGGCCCACGGGTCCACCTCGATCGCCCGTCTGGCCACGCGCTCCGCCTGGTCCGCGTCGCCGCGGGCCACCAGCAGCTCCCCGGCCCGGGCGGCCGCGACCACGAAACGACCCCGGAACTGCTCGCGCTCGAGTGCGACCCAGTCGGTGCCGGCGATGCCCTCGTACACGTCGCCCCTGTACAGCGCGACCGCCGCCAGGTGGTGCTCGAGCGCCAGTGACGGCGTGCCGTCGGCCTCGGCCTTCGCCGCCGCGTCGACGTGTTCGTCGAACGCGTCGACGTCGATGCGGAGCCAGTCACTGGTGACGAGCGTGACGGCCTGGCCGTCCACGCGGATGTGGTAGGCGGGCTCCCGTGTGGAACGCCACGGCTCGAGCACGCGGAGTAGGTACGTCGTGGTGACTCGGAGGTTGTTGGCGGCGGCACGCTCGCCGAGGTCGGGCCAGAGCGCGGCCATGATCGCCCCCCGGCTGGTGGCCCGGTGGCCCACCAGGAACGCGAGCAGGGCCCGCACCCGCTCACGCCGGACGTCACCGTCGATCACGGGCTCGCCGTCGCGCACCACGGCGAGGGGTCCGAGCACGGCGATGTCGGTGCGGTGCGTAGGGGGGGCGGGCACGACCGCGAGCAGCGATTTGGCGAGCTTGGCTCGGTCCGACGGCCGTGCCGCCTCGGCGCGCATCGCCTCGCGTCCCCGAGGGCCCAGCGCCTCGAGCAGCATCACGCCCTCGGGTCGGCCGGCCGCCTCGAGTCCGAGCGCCAGCTCGACCGCGAACTGGTGGTGCAGTCCGGCGCGGACGCGCGCGACGTCGCTCAGGTCGACGTCGCGCAGGCTGTGGCGCAGCTCGTCGGCGTCACCCCCCGGAGAGCCCGACGCTTCACGGAGTGCGACCACCGCTCGGGCGAGCGCCCGGACCTCGGCGACATGGCCGCGGAGCTCGGCCGCATCCCAACGATCGCGGGCCGACGGGACGAGCACGTAGGTCAACGCCAGGCCGCGACGCCAGACGCGCCGGTTGATCCCGGCGTCGAGCCCATGGACCGCGATCGCCCGCTCGAGCAGGTCCGCCGCGGCGGGCTCGTCCCCGGTGGTCACGGCCATCGCCGCCCCCGCCAGCGCGAGACGCGCCGCCTGGCCGAAGTCGGTGTCTCCCTCCTTCCGCCGGACCCGTGCCACGAGGTCCCGGGCGGCCTCGACGTCGCCGACCCAGGCGAGCACGAACGCGGCCTCGGCCATGCTCACCAGCTCGAACTGGAGCACGCCCGCCGCCTCGAACCGTTCCATGAGCGGTGGCACGCCGGCGACCACCTCGTCGACCTGGCCGAGCGCCCAGCGGGCCTGGAGCAGCGCGCCCTCGGTCGCGAGCTGGAGGGCGGGATCGGCGATCGGGGGCATCCCCGCGATGACGGCGATCGCCTCCTCGGCCCGGCCGCCGCCCGCCAGTGTGGTGGCGCGCAGCCAGCCGGCCATCGCTTCCCACGTGTCGTCGAAGACGCCGGGCTCGATGGCATCGAGGCCGCTCAGCACGTCGTCGTCGCCGCCCACGATGTCGGCGACGACGGCCTGGCCCAGGCCGGCGACGGCGCGGGCGAGGGGATGACCCTCGGCCCCCAGCGTGGCCAACCGGGGGAGCACCTCGGCCAGCAAACCCCCCTCCCCGCGCCACCAGGCCACCTCGCCGAGCAGCGCTAGGGCGCTCACCTCACCGTCGGGGTCGCCCGCCTCGCGGCACCGGCTGATGGCGGTCCGCAGCGGCTCGGTGGCTTCGGCCGGCACGAGCATGGCGGCCCGCACGCCGGCGGCGAGGGCGACGCCCGGCGCGTCCCGGACCTCCTCGGGCAACCCGGCGAGCCAGTGGTCGAGCTGGCGGCCCGAGGGCCGATCGGCACCGATGCAGGCGGCGCGCAGTATCTCGGGCACGACGTCGGTCAGGCCCGCGTCGTGGGCAAGGCTCACGGCGGCGTCGTAGCGATGGCCGGCCACCAGATGGTCGATCGCCCGGCGCCGCACCGACACGCGGTCGTCGTCAGCCAGGGCCAGCGCCGGCGCGACCTGCCAGAGCGCGTGCGGCACCCGCCACCCGTCGGCGCCGTGGGCGACGAGCGGAACGCCGCCGAGAGCGCGCGCCAGGTCGACCGGGGTTCCGAGGGCGGCCCCAGCCAGCCCGTCGTCGGCGCCACCGAGGTCGGTCACCACTGCTAGCACCCGGCGCCGCTCGGGCCCGAGCGGTTCGAGGACGTCCTCCCAGAGGTAGTCACCTGCAAGGTCGTGCCCGACGCTGGCCGCCAGCTCCGCCATCGCGGGCCAGCCGCCCGTGTCTTCGAGGCGTCCGGCGTCGATGCCCCGGCGGGCGGCGAACCCGGCCAGCTCGTCGTCTGTGAACCGGAGGTCCTCCTCGGTCAGGCGCAGGACGGCCCCCTGCGTCGCCAGCCGGGCGAGGGGCACCGCCGGCGTCCAGCGGCTGGCCAGCAGGACGTGGCCGTTGGCGGGCAGGGCATCGACGAGGGCGATCAACCAGGTGACGCCGGGCGAGCCCGGGGGGAGCAGGTGCACGTCGTCGACGATCAGGCACAGTTCCGTGGGCGCCCGCCGCCACACGGCGTCGGCCACAGTGGCGGGGTCGGGCAGCTCGTCCGCCGCCCCCGGCACCGCGCCGCGCGCTCGGTCGCCCTCCTCGGTGCTCACCGCGGCCATGACGTCCCGCGCCAGCGGGAGGCCATCGGCGTCACCCGGTTCCAGGCCGATCCAGACGTCCTCCCCCCGGGGCGCGAGCCGGTTCTCGGCGACCGCCTGTGCCAGCAGCGTCGTCTTGCCCATGCCCGCACCGCCCACGACGGAGGTCACCCGGTGCTCCCAGCGGCCAACCAGCTCGCCCAAGAGGCGAGGTCGCGTGAGCGAGCCGGACCGGGGCTCGGGTGGCTCGAACCGGAACGAGCGAGGCATGTGCCCCGACACTAAGGCGGTGGCGCCGGTCCGGCCGACGATCGGACCCCGTCTCGCTTCGCGCCCGCTAATCCCCGTCGGACATGCTGTCCGTCCCCAGCTGGAAGCACCCGGGGGCCGCAACACGGGCGATTGCCGCCCCCGGGCTTCCGGCGCCACGCGGCGTGGTCCCCTCGGGGCGTGGGCCCCCCGCACCGACGACCGCCTGTGGTTGACTCGGGCCGCATGGGCTTGACACCGATGGCGGAGAGGTATCGGCGGCCGGACTGGGTCAGGCGTGTGAACGCGATGGGATCCGCGTCCGGCGGCCCCCACCGGCTGGTCCCCATCGATGCGGGCGACCTGATCGAGCAGGCGCGGGCGTCGACCGGCGTCACTGATCCCGCGGACCTCGGCGACGGCGACTGGGAGGCGCGGCTGGCCGCGCTGGTCGATGCGGTCAACGGCAGTGACCTGCACGTCGTCGGCAGGCTCATGACGAGGGAGGAGCTGCTGCGCTGCCTGCGCACGCGGTTCCTCGTCGGCGACCGACGGCGCCGCGAACCGTCGATCGCGGACGAGGTGATCGAGGCGCCGGTGATCGTGACCGGGCCGGCGCGCTCGGGGACCACCATCCTGTTCGAGTTGCTCGGCCTCGACGCCGGCTTGCGCACGCCGATAGCCAGCGACGTGATCCACCCCGTGGCACCCGACGGGACCGGCGAGGACGAGCGGCGCGCCATGACGGAAGCCGAGCAGGAGCTCTGGGCCGACGTTCAGCCGGAGTTCGCCGCCCTCCACGAGCTCCGCTCGGACCTGCCCGTCGAGTGCATCACCATCTGCGCGCCGTCCTTCGCCGGGAGCCACTGGTCGATGGTCCTGACGGACATGGGCGACTGGCTGCCCGACGTGACCGCCGACCTGGCGTTCCACCGTGCGCTGCTCCAGACCGTGCAGCACGGCCGGCCGGCGCGGCGGTGGCTGCTCAAGACGCCGGGATACGTGTTCATGCTGGACGACCTGCTGGCCGCGTATCCCGACGCGTGCGTCGTGCTGACGCACCGCGACCCGGCCCGGACCATGCCGTCCACCGTGAGCACGGCGGCGATGGTCCGGTGGCTGCGAACCGACGCCGTCGACCTCGATGTCCTGTCGGCGCTGATCGGCGCACTGTTCGGCGACGCGCTGAACGCCATCGCCCGCCGGCGAGCCGACGGGTCGTTGCCGGGGACCTACGGGGACGTTCGCTTCTCGGACCTCATGGACGACCCCGCGGCGGCGATCGCAGGGGCCTACGAGGCGATCGGGCGGGAGCTCACGGGCGAGCATCGCACCGCGATCACGCGCTACGTGGCGGCCAAGCCGCGGGGCCTGCACGGCACCCACCACTACACGGCCGAGGAGTGGGGCTTCGACGCCGCCGCCCTGCGCGCCGACCTCGCCGGGTACATGTCCCACTTCGCCGTGCCGGGCGAGGGCGCCTGAGCGGTCACGCCAGCGAGTCGACGGGGACGACCTCGGCTGCGGGCGTGTCGATCGGGCCCTCAGGGAGCATGAACCGCCAGAACACCAGCCCGAATGGCCGCCCCTCGGTCGTCAACCAGTTGGGAACCCCGGGATCGCGATGGGCGATGACCATGGTGACGCCGCCGTCCGGGTCCGCGGGCGCCTGGGCACGGTTGAGGCTCACCTGATTGCGCAGGTAGTCGAACGTCTGGAGCTGACGGTTCCAGAGGGAGACGTTGGCGCACCGGCAGCGCGGCCAGCGGGCACGCATGACCAGCGCCTCGTCGGGGCCTAGGAGGTAGGGCGCCATGCTGTAGGCGGCGTCCGCGGCCGCGAGGGCGTGGGCCCCCGGCCGCACGGGCGCGGGGAAGACGTGCGGCTCGCGCGACACGAACGCCGGGGCGTCGCCCTCGCCGGGCCTCGGGATGGTGTCGAGGGTGCGGCTGCGCACGAAGGTGGCCATGCGGCCGAGCGCCGCTGCGACCGAGCGGTCGGTCGGCGCCGGTGGCGACGCCGGAACGTCGCCGTCGACGAGGTCGATGGTCAGGCCCAGGTCGGGAACCGGCGGGACGTTGGGAGACCGGACGCCCTCCCAGTAGTGGCGGACCGTGATCCGGCAGGCGTCCTGCGGGAGGGCGAGCCATCCCTGCGGCCGTGCTGGACCGCCCAGGGTGATCTCGAACGACCCGTCCTCTCCCACGTCGAACCGGTCGTCGTTCAGCGATCCGGCGGTTCCCGACGGGAAGGCGCCGTCGGCGGCGCCGGCCTCGACCGTGAACGACACGTAGACGGCACCGGCCGTCCGCCCCCCGACGCGGTACGTGCCGGCCGGGTGCACGGGCGCGTCGTGGTATCGGGCGTCCGCGTTGTCGCCGAGGGCCTTCCGCCACGGCGTGACGATCGGGCGGAACACCGGGTGCGCAGCGTCGTCCTCGAACTGGGTCTCGAGCCCGGCCGCCAGGAGGTGCGTCACTGCCCGTAGGCCCTCGGCGACGTCGGCGGGATCGGTCAGACCCCACTCCGCACCGGCGAAGCGGTCGCCGACCGTGCGCAACGTGGCCAGCAGCTCGCCGAAGGCGGCTCGGCTCTCGGACATCGGATCCTCCCCGGCGTCGACGGCGATCTCATCGCCGCGGTGCATCAACGCGAACGCTCGCCCTCGGGTGCGGGCGTCGCAGCCCACCCACGAGGCGGACAGTCTGCCGGACCTGATCGACGTAGCGCTCGCAGCCATCGCAGCCCGCCAGGTGGGCGGCGACACGGCCCTGGCCGTCGGGGTCGAGGTCATGGTCGACGTAGTCGGAGGCGAGCTCCACGACGGTGCGGCAGTCGAGTGCGATCACGGGTCACGCCGCCAGTGCGCCCACGGCGGGGACGCCCTCGGGTTCGTCGGCCGCCTCGCCGGCGCCGTCCTGGTCGGCTCCCGTCTCGGCGCGCTCCCCGCGCACGACCATGAGGAGCACCGCCGCCGTCAGCGCGGCCACGGCAGTGATCATCCAGGCCGCCGTGTCGACGCCGTAGGCCTTGCTCACCTCGCCGAACACCAGCGAGAACGGCAGGAAGCTGATCCACGACAGCGCCCCGATGCCCGACACCACGCCGGAGCGGATCGTCGACGGCACCGCGTCGTGGAGCACCCGCGAGACGTAGATGCTCAAGGTGACCACCACGAGCGCCACGGCGAACTGGGCGATCGTCACGACGAGCAGGTTCCGGCTCGCGGTCAGCGCCCAGCTCGCGAGGGTCAGCACCGCGATCGTGGTGGTTACCGCCGCTGGCCGGTCGAGCCGGACGCGGCCGGCGAGCAACCCACCCAGGCCCAGGGTCGACACCAGGCCGGCCCAGAACGGCCCGTACAGGCCGGGTGCCGTCCCCGAGGCGACCAGCCACAGCGGCCCGAACTCGAAGATCACCTGCAGCATCAACGCCGTCAGCACCGTCAGGACGACCACCGGCAGCAGCTCCCGGCGCTGTGTGATCGTGCGGTAGGTCACGGCGACGTGGCTGCGGAGCGACGTCGACTCCTCGGCCTTGTGGAGCCGCGGCTCGTCGAACCGCAGCAGCGCTGCGATCGAGGCGAGCGCGAACGGCACGGTCAGGAAGTACGTGAGGCGGGGCGTCGTGAGCCCGGCGAGCACGCCGCCGGCGAGCGAGCTGGCGACCAGCGTGGCGCTCTCGACGAACCGCACCCGGCCGATTCGCCGCTCGAATCCGTCGCTGGCCCCGGACTCCTCCAGCAGCGTGTCGTAGACGACCGCCTCCATGGTCCCCGAGTACATGGCGAAGTAGACGGCGAGGAACAGAGCGCTGACGATGTAGAGCGGCACGCTGTTGCTGACGCCACCCACCAGCGAGGTCAACATCAGTGCCGCGCTGGCGACGATCAGGACGCCCCTGCGGCTCCAGCGGTCGGCCAGCACGCCAGAGGGGATCTCCACCAGCGGGACCAGCGCCGCGTAGGCGGCGGCCATGACGCCGACGCTTGCCGCATCGAATCCGATCTCGTTCATGAACAGCTTCTCGACCGGCACCCAGAGCATGAACCCCTGCAGCGCCACGGCGACCTGAAGCGGCAGCAGCCGCCGCCGCACGGATGCGAGGACCGAAGGCTTGACCGTTGTCTCGACCATGGCCCTGCAGAGTCATGAAGGGTCGTGGCGTTACGCGGTCGATCGGCCGATCAGCGAGGCGGCTCGCGGAAGGCCGCCAGCAGGGCGTCGCGGGCCTCGTCGCTCAGCTCGGCATCGGGCGGCCGTGACGACCCCAGGGTCGTGATGGTCCGCCTGATCTGCTGGACATAGGTGGTGCAGCCGTCGCAACCGGCCAGGTGATCCGCGACGCGATTCTCGGTCTCCTCGTCGAGCGTGCCCTCGAGGTAGTCGGTGACGAGCTCCACCAGCTGGTTGCAGTCCAGGTCGGTCACGGTCTCACCTCGGTACCGGCGTCGGTCGCCGCCGACGCCACGAAGTACTCCTCCAGCTTGCCGCGCACGAACGCCCGTGCCCGGTGCAGCAGCACCCGCTGGTTGGCCGCCGATATCTGCAGGATCGAGCACACCTCGTCGGAGCTGTAGCCCTCGACATCGCGGAGCGTGATGACCACCCGCTGGCGGTCGGGCAGCTCCGCCAGCGCGGCCTCCACCTGCGCCTGGACCTCGCCGGCCAGCGTGTCCTGCTCCGGCGACGGCCATGGCGCCGGGAACGCCAACCAGTGTCCCGGAAACCGGTCGCCTGGCCCGCCGAACCGCGCGGGGTCGACGGTGGGGGTGTCGTCCTCGCCGGCGACCGGGCTCCAGGACACGTGGCGCCCCTCCCGAACCGCCCGCCGCTTCGCCGTGTTGACCAGGATCCGGTACACCCAGGTCTTGAGCGATGAGCGGCCCTCGAATCTGCCGATGCCCTGGACGACCGCGAGCCACGCGTCCTGGACGAC
>JBKOUY010000121.1:0-10943 GCA_046723645.1 Actinomycetota bacterium
AAAGCGCGACGCGATCGCAACAGAGGGTCGCTCGCCGGCGGATTGGGGTTCGTTAACCTACGTCGAGCTTCCGTGTGCGAGCCGCAGGGTGGCGGAGGATCGCGAGCCATGCCCGACAACTTCTTCTCTTCGCTGACGGGCCGAGACATGGCGGTCGACCTCGGCACGGCCAACACGGTGATCTACGTGCGCGGCAAGGGGATCGTCCTCAACGAGCCGTCGGTCATCGCCGTGAATGTGCGTGACGGCCGTCCGGTGGCGGTCGGCATCGAGGCCAAGCGGATGGTCGGCCGCACCCCGAGCCACATCGAGGCCATCCGGCCGCTGAAGGACGGCGTCATCGCGGACTTCGAGATCTGCGAGAAGATGCTCAGCTACTTCATCCGCAAGGCGCACAACCGGCGCTGGGGCAAACCCCGCATGGTGATCTGCGTGCCGTCCGGCATCACCGGCGTCGAGCAGCGGGCGGTCCAGGAGGCGGCCGAGTACGCGGGCGCCCGCAAGCCCGCCTACATCATCGAGGAGCCGATGGCCGCCGCCATCGGCGCCGGGCTGCCGGTCCAGGAGCCGACCGGAAACATGATCGTGGACATCGGCGGTGGCACCAGCGAAGTCGCAGTCATCTCCCTGGGTGGCATCGTCACCAGCCAGTCGATCCGAGTGGCGGGCGACGAGGTCGACCAGGCGATCATCAACTTCGTGAAGAAGGAGTACGGCCTGGCCATCGGCCAACGGACCGCCGAGGAGGTGAAGATCGCCCTGGGATCCGCGTGGCCGCTGCTCGAGGAGCTGCAGGCCGAGATCCGCGGTCGCGACCTCATGACGGGCCTGCCGAAGACGATCATCACGACCACCGACGAGGTCCGCGAAGCCATCGAGGAGCCGGTGTCGGCCATCATCGACGCGGTGAAGGTGACGCTCGACAAGACGCCCCCCGAGCTGGCGGCCGACATCATGGACAAAGGCGTCTGCCTCGCCGGTGGGGGCGCCCTGCTCAACGGGCTCGACGCCCGCCTGCACCACGAGACCGGCATGCCCATCGTCATCGCCCCCAACCCGCTCCACGCGGTGGCCGTCGGTTCCGGCCAGTCGCTGGAGGAGTTCGACGCGCTCAAGAGCGTGCTGTTCTCGTCGACCGCCTACTGACACATCTCCATGGCGATTTCTCCCCCCTCTGGATCGCGCACCCGGTTCGCGGTCCTCGTCCTGGCGTCGGTCACCCTGCTGACCGTCGGCCTGCGGGACGCGCCCGTCGTCCGCGAGGTGCGTGAGGGAGCGTCGGTGGTGATCGGCCCCATCGAGGGAGCCGTCGACACGGTCACCTCGCCGGTGCGCAACGCCTGGCACGGCGTCACCGATTACGAGGACCTCCAGCGCGAGAACGAGGACCTGCGGGACCAGGTCGCAGCGGCCGACGCCGAAGGCGTGCGGACCTCCGACGCAGAGCGGCAGCTCGCGGACCTGTCGGCGTCGCTCGACCTGCCCTGGGCCGGCAACGTCAAGACGACCACGGCTCGGGTCGTGTCCGGGCCCCGTTCCAACTTCAGCCACGCCATCGAGATCGACAAGGGCAAGGACGACGGGGTGGCCGTCGGCATGCCGGTCGTCACCGGCGCCGGCCTGGTCGGCCGTGTGAGCCAGGCGGCCGGGGGCCGCTCGACGGTCGAGCTCCTGACCAACCCCGATTTCCGGGTCGGCGTGCGCCTGTCCACCACCGGCGACCTGGGGACGGCGCGTGGCCAGGGCCGGGGCGATCCGATGTCGGTCGACTCGGCGATCAGCCCCACCGCCAAGGTGCCCAAGGGGACCGGCGTGGTGACCAGCGGGGTGGACCGCAGCGCCTACCCGCCGGGCATCCCGGTGGGCAAGGTGGCGTCGTCGCAGCAGGGATCGGGGGGCCTGGCGCTCGATCTCGACGTCGATCCCTTGGTCGACGTCGACCAGCTGTCGTACGTGACCGTCATGCTCTGGACGGACGAGGGCTGAGCGTGCCGGGCGCCCGCCGCCTGACACCGCTGCGGGGCGCTCTCGTGCTACTCGTGGCGCTCGTGGCGCAGATCGCGATCGTCGCCGACTTGCGGATCGTCGGGGCGGTCGGCGACCTGATGCTGGTGGTGACGGTCGCGGCGGCGCTGACCGGCGGACCGGACCGGGGCGCCACCTACGGCTTCTTCGCCGGCCTGATCTTCGACCTGGTGCTCGACAGCCCCTTCGGGCTCTCGGCGCTCACGTATGCCGTCGTCGGCTACGCCGTGGGGCTGGTCTGCGTTGTGCTGTTCCGGCCCACCGGTTGGTGGCTGCTTGCCGTCGCCGTCGTTGCGGCGTTGGTGGCGACTGTGTTCTACACCGGGATCGGCCACCTCATCGGCACCCCCTATCCCTGGGGAGAAGTGGCCGCCATCTCCGTCGCCGTCGCAGTGTGGAACGCGGCGCTGGTGATGCCGGCGATGGCGGTGATGCGGTGGGTGCACGGGCCCACCGAGGCGGATCGGTTCGAGGTGGTGCTGCGGTGAGCCGGCTTCGCCCGCCCGCGCCCCTCCGCCGCTTCGCGGCGGAACCGCACTGTGTTTTTGGCTCGCTCGCCCTTCGGCTCACTCGCGTGATCCTGTCGCCTCCGGTGTGGGGCCTACCGCCCTCGGCGAAACAGCGCCTCGAGCGGCGCCACATCCTCAGCGCCCCCCGTTCGCTGCCCGCCCTTCGCCGGAGGCAGGAAGTGGCCTCGGCCTTCGGCCGAGTCGGAGGCACGCCATGAGTCTGCTGGGCGGCAACGGCGCCGCGTCCAACGGCGGGGGTGGCGGCAACAAGGTGCCGCGCCTGCGGCTGTCGATGATGGCCGTCGTGGCGATGGCGCTGTTCGCGTCGCTGTTCGCCCGCCTCTACGACCTCCAAGTCGTCGGCTCCTCCGACTATCAGCTGCAGGCCGAGGCGAACCGGGTGCGCACCATCCAGGTCGAGGCGCCCCGGGGGCGCATCCTCGACCGCAACGGCAAGGTTCTGGTCGACAACCGGGTGGCGGTCGTGGTGGGGATCGACCGGAACGCCTTCGGTGCGCTCTCCCGTTCGAACCAGGCCGCCCTGCTCAAGCGGCTCACCTTCGAGCTGACCGCCGCGGGCCACCCCATCGCCCCCGAAGAGGTCACCCGGCGCCTGGGCGACAAGCGCTACAGCCGCTACGCCCCGGTGCCCGTGGCCACCGACGTGCCGGAGGAGTTCAAGATCTACCTCGACGAGCACGAGCAGGACTTCCCGTCGGTGGTGGTCGCGCGGACCGCCGTCCGGCACTATCCCTACGGCACCCTCGCAGCCCAGACGCTCGGGTACGTCGGCCAGATCGACGACGCCGAGCTGAAGTACGTGCAGGCGGCCGGCAACACCACCAAGCCGTACACGCTCAACGACCACATCGGGAAGGCCGGCGTCGAGCGCACCTACGAGGGGTATTTGCGCGGAACGCCCGGCATCCGGCGCATCGAGGTCGACGCCCAGGGCGAGCCGGTGCGCGTCATTAGCGAGCGGGACCCGCGGCCGGGCGACGACCTGGTGCTCTCCATCGACATCGACCTGCAGGCGCTGGCCGAGCAGGCGCTGCAGCAGGGACTCGCCGACGCGCGCGCCCGCCCCCCGCGGAACGACAACCCGCCCAACCACGCCACAACCGGAGCAACCGTCGTCGAGGATCCCAACAACGGCCAGCTGCTCGCCCTGGCGTCCTACCCGACCTACGACCCGACGGCGTTCGTCGACGGCATCGACGCCCGCGAGTGGAAGTTCCTCACCGACCCCGTCAACGGCGAGCCGTTGAACAACTGGGCGATCCAGGGTCAGTGGGCCGCGGGCTCGACCTACAAGCTGTTCATGGGCTACGCCGCGCTGCACTCCGGGCTCATGGCGCCCGACACCGTGTTCCACGACAGCGGCGGCTACCAGATCCCGGGTTGCACCGGCCTCAAGTGCTTCCGGAGCAACGCCGGCGGGGCGGCGTACGGATCGGTCACCATCAGCGACGCGCTCACCGTTTCCTCCGACGCCTTCTTCTACAACGTGGGTGCCCAGTTCTGGCTGCAGCGCCAGCGCTTCGGCGACGAGGGCCTGCAGGGCCTGCTGGCGCAGTGGGGGATCGGCGAGGACACGGGTGTGGCGCTGACCGGCGAGCGGCCGGGGCGCATCCCCGGCCCCACGTGGCGGCGCGAGTTCTGCGAGGCCACCAACTGCAACGACCCAGTCTGGCGCACGGGCGACAGCGTCAACGTGGGCGTCGGGCAGGGCGACGTGCTGGTGACGCCGCTCCAGCTCGCCAACGGGTACGCGACGTTCGCCAACGGTGGCACCCGCTACGTCCCGCAGATCGCGCTGCGTGCCCAGGCATACCAGACCGGCACGGTGACCCAGGAGTTCCAGCCCAAGGCCGCCGGCCGTGTGCAGATGACGCCCGCCGAGCGGCAGGCCCTGCTCACCGGGCTGGTGGGCGTGCCGGTGCGGGGAACGGCCGCCCGGGCGTTCGCCGGCTTCCCGCTCGACGCGTTCCCGATCGCCGGGAAGACCGGCACTGCCCAGGTCGACAACAAGGCGGACACCGCCCTGTTCTCGGCCTTCGGGCCGGCGTATGCGCCCCGGTACCAGGTGACCGCCGTGCTCGAGGAGTCGGGGTTCGGCGCCACGTCGGCCGCCCCCGTCGTGCGGCGCATCTTCGAGGTGCTCGCGGGGCTCGCGCCCAAGCCGGTCGCCACGCACAACGGACTTCCCGTCAACCTCGAGGGCGGTGGCCTCACGGGCGGTGGCCAGGGGGCGTACGACTGATGGCGACGCCGCGGCTGACCCGAGGAGCACTGGTGGGCGGGCCCGGTAGGCCGACGACCGGCGGGATCGGCATCCACTGATGGCACGCGGGACCCTCGACCTCGGACGCATGCCGACCCGCGGGCGATTCATGGGCGGCCCGGGCTGGGGTCGCGGCCGGCGCCGCGAGGACAGCCTGTTCCATCCCCGGGCGCCGGCAGCCTGGAAGCACGTCGACCTCGTGTTGCTGGGCTGCGCCGCGGCCATCTCCGCGCTCGGCGCGCTCATGATCCTGTCCTCGACCCGGGGAACCGATCCCGACGCCTACGACGTGTCCTTCCTGCGCCGGCAGGTGCTGTTCATCGGCATCGGCGTGGTCGGCATGGTGCTGGTCACGCTCGTGGACTACCGGCGCCTCCGGGACTACGCCTGGCTCCCGTATCTCGCCATGGTGCTGGCTCTTGGCCTGGTGTTGTCGCCGGTGGGGACCGAACGGCGCGGCACCCAGGCGTGGTTCCAGCTCGGGCCGTTCCAGCTCCAGCCCGCCGAGCTCGCCAAGGTGGGGACGATCTTCGCGATGGCGGCGTTGTTGGCCCGCTTCGAGCCGCCGCTCTCGGCCCGTCGGTTGCTCCTCGGCCTGGCACTGTGCGCCGTGCCCGTGGCGCTGATCCTGGCCCAGCCCGACCTCGGGACGGCGCTGGTGTTCGTCGCCATCATCACCGGCATGGTGTTCGTGGGTGGCGCCCGGGTGCGGCACATCGTCCTGCTGACCGCGTTCGGCGTCGTCGCCATCGTCGGGGTCCTCAACTCCGACCTGCTGGAGGACTACCAGCGCGACCGGCTCACCGAGTTCCTCGACCAGGACCAGGGGCTGGAGGCCGAGACCTACAACCTGGACCAGTCGAAGGCGGCCATCGCCTCCGGCGCCGCCTCCGGCAAGGGCCTGTTCGAGGGGACCCAGACGCGCCTCGGCTTCGTGCCCGAGCAGCACACCGACTTCATCTTCACCGCGCTGGGCGAGGAACTGGGCTTCGCCGGGTCGGCCACGCTCCTCGCGCTGTTCGCGCTGATGTGCGTGCGCATCCTGCGCACCGCCCAGATCGCCCACGACCGCCTGGGGACGCTCATCTGCGGCGGCGTCCTGTCGCTGCTGGTTTTCCAGGTGTTCCAGAACGTCGGCATGACCATGGGCATCATGCCGATCACCGGCATCACCCTGCCGTTCATGAGCTACGGCGGCTCGTCGGTGGTGGCGTCCTGGTTGGCCGTAGGCCTCGTGCTCAACGTCCACATGCGCCGCTTCGGCTGACCTTCGGCGTTGAGGCGGACCCCTCAGCGGTCCGCCTCGGCCCAGTGATAGGTTTGCCAAACATATGGAAGCGGCCTTGCTGATCATGCTCCGTGAGGGCTTCGAAGCGGCCCTCGTCGTGGCCATCGTCTTCGCATACCTGCGTCGCGTCGGTCGCCTCGATCTGGCCCGATCGGTCTGGGAGGGCGTGGCGCTGGCCGCGGCGGGGGCGTTTGCCATCGGCATCGTCGTCCGCCTCACCATCGGGTCGCTGGAGGGCGAAGCCAGGCTCCGCGCATTCGCCGCCATCTCCGCCGTGGCGGCGGTGGTGCTGACGTGGATGGTCTTCTGGATGCGCCGCCAGAGCCGGCTCATCAAGGGGGACCTCGAGCACCGAGTCGACGCCGCCATCCGGTCGGACAACACCCGCCGCGCCATCGTCGCCGTGGCGCTGGTGGCAGTGTTGCGCGAGGGCATCGAGGCAGCGCTGTTCCTGATCGCCGCCGGCACCGAGGAGTCGGGTGGCCCGGTCATCGTCGGCGCGCTCGTCGGGCTGGCGCTCGCGTCGCTGCTCGCCTACGTCGTCTACTGGGGCGGCCGGTCGATGCCGATGAAGGCGTTCTTCACCGTCACCGGCCTCGTGCTGATCGTCTTCGCCGCCGGGCTGGTGGCCAAGACCGTGCTCTTCCTCCAGACCTCGGGCGACCTGGGGTCGCTCAACCTCAACGGGGTCTACGACCTCACCGCCTACCGGTGGCTCACCCAGCAGACCGAGGAAGGCAAGTTCCTGGCCGCCATGTTCGGCTGGGATCCCCGCCCCTCCATCGAGCAGCTGATGGCGTGGATGGCGTTCGCGGTGCCCGTGACATGGCTGTTCCTACGCCGCAGCCCGGTCCGGCGGCCGTCGCCGGCCGGGGCCGTCAAGGCCCCGGCCGCCTTGAACGCCCCCTGACCGGCCGGCCATCGACAAGACTGGTCCAGTGCTGGGCACCGCCCCCGACCCTCCCCTTCCGGCGGGCCCACCGGCGCCGTGGCGCCGCCGGTGGGTCCGGCTGCCGACGGCGGTGGGGGTGGTCCTGGCCCTCGTGTGCCTCGGGTTCGTGGCCGCCACCTTGGCGTCGGAGTGGGCCGAGGTCCAGGACCGGATCGCCGACGCCGCCCCCGGCTGGCTGGTGCTGGCGGTGCTGTTGGCCGCAGGTGCCATGACCTGGATCGCCTGGTGCTGGGAGGACGCGCTCGGACTGCTCGGGCACCGCCCCGGCCGGCGCCGGGTCATCGCGTGGTACTACTCGGGCGAGATCGGCAAGTACGTGCCGGGCGGCGTATGGCCGGTCGTCGGGCGGGGGGAAATGGCCCGCCGGGGCGGCGTGCCCGCCAGCCGGGCGTACCCCAGCGTTGCGCTGTCGCTCGCCACGCTCTATCTGGCCGGGCTCACCGTCGCCGCCGTGCTGGTGCCGCTCGACCTCGCCCAGCAGGCGGAGTCGCCGGCGGCGCTGGCGTTGCTGCTACTCCTGCCGCTCGGCCTGGCGGCGCTGCATCCCGCCGTCCTCGGCCGGGCGCGCCGGCTCGTGGTCCGGCTCACCGGCCGGGGCGGTGACGTGCCCCTGCCGGAGTGGCGGGCCACCGCCAGCGTGGTAGTCCGCTACCTTCCGGCGTGGTTGTTCATCTGGGGGGCGACGTGGTGCGTGGCGCGGGCGCTGGTCCCCGATCCGCCGATCCTGCGAATCGGCATCGCCACCACGCTGTCATGGGCGGCCGGGTTCGCCGCCGTTCCCGTGCCCGCGGGGGCAGGTATCCGCGAGGCGGTGTTCGTCGCCTCGGCCGGGATGGCCGGCGGCGTAGCAGCCACCGTGGCGGTCGCCTCCCGGCTCGCGTTCGTGCTGGTGGACGCGGCCGGCCTGGTGCTCACCGCCCGCTGGCACCGCCCTTCGCCACGTTCCGAAGTGAGCTGACCGCTTCGAGCGCGGTTCGGGCCAGGAAGGGGTGTCCCGCTACCCTTGGACAAACATGGGTTATGTCTGGACGCGCCTCGAGCCGCATCTCGCCGATGTGGAGAAGCCGGCCCGCTACATCGGGCTGGAGCTCGGTGCGCAGCGTCCGGAGCACGGCCCGGGCACCGTGTCGTGGCTCCTCACCTACCCGGACACCTACGAGATCGGGCTGCCAAACCAGGGGCTCCAAATCCTGTACGAGATCCTGAACGAGCGCGACGACGCCGTGGCCGAGCGGGCGTACGCACCGTGGGGTGACCTCGAAGGGATCATGCGCCGCGAGCGGATCCCCCTGTTCTCGGTGGACACGCACCGTGCGGCCGCCGACTTCGACGTGCTGGCGTTCAATCTGTCGGCCGAGCTCACCTACACCAACTTGCTCAACTGCGTCGATCTGGCCGGGGTTCCCGTGCGGGCCGCCGAGCGGCGGCCGGAGCACCCGTTGGTCGCAGCCGGCGGCCACTGCACCTACAACCCCGAGCCGCTGGCGGACTTCCTCGACTTCGTGGTGGTCGGGGATGGCGAGGAGGTCGTCTCCGAGGTCACCGCGGTGCTGACGGCCTGGAAGACGTCGGGCCGCACCGCCGGCAGTCGCGCCGCGGTCCTACGTGAGCTGACCCGGATCGACGGCGTCTACGTCCCGTCGATGTACGAGGTCGACTACGACGGTCCGGCCATCCGCGCCGTCCGGCCGCGCTACCCCGACGTGCCCGAGCGTGTCGAGAAACGCACCATCGCCGACCTCGCAGCGTGGCCCTACCCCCGCCGGCAGCTCGTGCCGCTCACCGAGGTGGTGCACGACCGGCTCAACGTGGAGGTGTTCCGCGGCTGCACGCGTGGCTGCCGCTTCTGCCAGGCGGGCATGATCACCCGCCCGGTGCGGGAGCGGCCGGCCGACCAGGTGCGCACGATGGTGTCCGAGGGCCTGCGCCGCACCGGCTACGACGAGGTCGCCCTGACCAGCCTGTCCACGGCCGACTTCTCGGGCATCGAGTCGGTGGTGCAGGGCATCGTCGACGACCCGTCGAAGTGTGGCCAGGTGTCCGTCAGCCTCCCAAGCCTTCGGGTCGACGCGTTCACGGTCGGCATCGCCGCGCAGATCCAGAAGGCCCGGCGGACCGGTCTGACCTTCGCGCCCGAGGCCGGGACCTGGCGCATGCGCCAGATCATCAACAAGCTCATCCGCGAGGAAGACCTGTACGGCGCGGTCACGAGCGCCTTCAGCCAGGGCTGGCGCCGGGTCAAGCTCTACTTCCTGACCGGCCTGCCCTCGGAGACCGACGAGGACACGCTGGGCATCCACGAGCTGGCCCGGAACTGCGTGGAGATCGGCCGCACCTACACGAAGGGCGCCTCCGTCAAGGCATCGGTGGGTGGCTTCGTGCCCAAGCCGTTCACGCCCTTCCAGTGGTTCGGGCAGAACACGGTCGACGAGCTATACCGCAAGATCGGGCTGCTACGCGACGCCACGAGGCGGAGCAAGGGATTGCAGCTCACCTGGCACGACCCCAAGGCCACCCTGGTGGAGGGACTGGCCTCGCGCGGCGACCGGCGACTGGGCCCAGTGATCGAGCAGGTGTGGCGGCGGGGCGGGACCTTCCAGGAGTGGAGCGAGCACTTCCGCTTCGACCTGTGGCTGGAGGCGATGGCCGACCACGGCCTCGACCTCGAGTGGTACGTCTACCGGCACCGCACCGAGGCCGAGGTGCTGCCGTGGGACCACATCTCGGCGGGGCTGCACAAGGATTTCCTGTGGCAGGACTGGCAGGACGCGCTCGCCGAGGTCGGACTGCCCGACTGCCGCTGGACGCCCTGCTACGACTGCGGCGCCTGCACGGGCTACGGCATCGAGCACGTCGTGGCGTCGGCCGTGGCACCCGCCGGCGGCAGCCAGGGGACCGGGCAGGACCTGTCGACGGGGCATTTCCCGAACGCCTCCGTCCCGGTCGAGCTCCGCTCCCGCAGGCTGGTGGGGGCTTCATCGTGAGCCACATCCGCGTGCGGTTCTCGAAGCAGGGGAAGATCAGGTTCACGAGCCATCGTGATGTGGCTCGCATCTGGGAGCGCGCGCTGCGCCGGGCTGAGCTCCCCATCGCGTACACCGAGGGCTATTCCCCCCGACCGAAGCTGAGCTTCGGGCTCGCCCTGTCCACGGGGTACGAGTCGCACGGCGAATACCTCGACATCGCCCTGCGTGACGCATCGGGCGACGTCGAGCTCAACGGGTTGCCCCGACGGCTCGCTCCGGCGTTGCCCGAGGGGATCGAGGTGCAGGCGGTCGTGGCCCTGCCGGCGGGAGCCGAATCCCTCCAACAGGCCGTCACCAGCTGCACGTGGCACATCGACGTGGGAGCGGCCCTGCCGGCCGCCGTCGCGCACGCGATGGCGGCCGCCCTGGCCGCTCCCGAGTTGGTCGTGACCCGGCAGCGGAAGGGGCGCAGCGTCACCGACGACGTGCGCCCCGCCATCCTCAGTGCCGAGGTGCTCGGCGGGACGACGGTCGAGGCCGACCTGGCCACGCAGCCCCGAGGGCTGCGTCCGGCCGAGTTCATGGCCGCAGTCGATCCCACCTGGCGCGCCACCCGGGTCACTCGTATCAGTCAATGGACGCAGGTCGGCGGCGCCCGGCGCGAGGTCATCGACCTCCCGCGGGCAGCGACGCCGCCTCCGCACGCCGAGGTGCGTGCGTCATGAGAAGGGACCTATCCCATGTCCGAGAGAACTGTGCCCGGCGGCACGGAGGCGCCAGAACCGGCACCTGAGGCGCCGAAGACGCCCGCCGCGGCCCCCGACGCCGCGGGCTCCACCGCCTCGCCGGCGCCGACGCCGTCGGCGGCCGCGCCGGCAAGCGGCTCGGGCGACGGCAACGGCGCCGGTCAGGGCGCCGC
>JBKOUY010000041.1:0-43529 GCA_046723645.1 Actinomycetota bacterium
GCCGGGGAGCCGCCGCCCGAGCGGGCCCAGCCCGAGGAGCCGCCGGCCGAGGATGCCGAGCCGGAGCAGTCCGAGCCCGAGGAGCAAGCACCGGCCGACGAGCCGCCGCCTGTGGACGCGCCGGCGCCGGTGGCAGCCGCCGAGCCGCAGGCCGAGGCCAGCGCGGAGCCGAAGGCCGAGGCCGCCGCCCAGGCCGAGGACAGCCCGCCGGCCGAGCCGGAGGACACGAAGGTCGCCAGCCGGAGCGCGGCCGGCGCATCCCCGAACGGCGCGAGCGGGGCCGCCCGGAGCAACGGGTCCGACGACACCGGGGGTGGCGGGGCATGACGCCGCCGCCCGGCGGCGACGGCGCAGGGACCGTCGTCCCCGACGGGGCGGGGACGCACAGCGGCGCCGCCAAGTCGGTGTCCGCCGCGCTGCGAGAGCTCACGCCCGACGAGCACCCGCCGAACTTCTGGGACGACCTCGATCGCCGGCTCGCCGACGAGCCCCAGCTTCGCCTCGCGCCCCGCGCCGCCATCAGGCCCATCACCCAGCCGCCGCCCGTCATCGACGATCGCAAGCTCGCCGAGCACCTGGCCGGCCCCCGGCCGCGGGCGGGCGGGCTGCGGCCCCTGCGATTCCTCGCCTGGGGCGTGGCGATCGGGGTGACCGCGCTGCTCATCGCCGCCGCCCTGTACGACCCCGCGGACGAGACCCAGACGGGCGACGCCCCCGGCACCACGTCGCCGCCCGCAGCGACGAGCCAGTCGACGACCACCACGGCGCCGACGACCACCACGACCGCTTCCGGAACGGTCAACGCCTCGGCTCCACTGGCGCCCGATGGCGTCGGGCCACTGCGGATCAACACCTCGTTCCGAGACCTGCAGGCGGCCGGCGTCGCGCTCACCGTGGACCAGGCGACCTTCGAGGGCTCGGGGGGCTACTGCTACGACGCCAGGGTCACCGGCGCACTCGACCTCCTGCTCCGCTTCCGCAGCCCGGTTGCCGGCGAGGGCGTCTCCGACCCTGCCGACGGGGTGCTCGTTGCGGTCGGCATCGAATCGGACCTTCCCACCAACCGGAAGAGCGATCGGGGCATCGGGCTCGGCGCCCCCCAGGACCAGGTGCTCTCCACCTACGCCGGCAATCTCGAGGACCACAGCCACCCGTACATACCCGCCGGCCATGTCTTCATCGCCCCGGCGGCCCCGGAGACCGGCCTCGCCATCGCCTACCTGACCGATGGTTCCACCGTGAACCAGATCACCGTCGGCACCCACGACGTCGTCCGCTACGTGGACGGCTGCTTCTGACGATCAGGCCTCAAAGCCGCAGGTAGAGCTGCGGAAGCCCTGGTCGGGGCAGCTTTGGCCCCTCGTGCAAACGGTCACTAGGCTCCCGCCACGTGTCGGATCTCCTCCGTTCGTACCTGACGGCCGGGGTTTTCCTGGTCGTCGCGGTGGCGCTGGTCGCCGCCATCATGGGGCTCGGGAGCCTGGTCCGACCGACTCGCCCGCAGCCCGAGAAGTACGTGAACTACGAGTCCGGCGTCGACCCCGCCGGCTCGATGTGGGGCCAGACCCAGGTCCGCTACTACCTCTTCGCACTCCTATTCGTCCTGTTCGACGTGGAGGCGGTGTTCATCTTCCCGTTCGCCACCCGGGCCGAGGCCTACGGCTGGTTCGGCTTCGTCGAGATGGCCATCTTCATCGTCGTCCTGGCGCTCGGGCTGCTCTACGCCTGGAAGAAGAAGGTCCTCCGCTGGATCTGATGCTGCCGATGACCAAGGACGATCGTTGATGGGCCTCGTCGAGAGCGGCAAGCTGCCCAAGCCACTGACGTCCCTCCTCAACACGGCCCGCAAGTACAGCCTCTGGGCCTACCAGTGGGGCCTGGCCTGCTGCGCCATCGAGATGGGCGCCGCCTTCGCCTCGCCCCGCTATGACGTGATGCGGCTCGGCGTCATCCCCCTGCCGGCCAGCCCCCGTCAGGCCGACGTGGTGGTCATCTCCGGGACAGTCACCGACAAGATGGTTCCGGCCATCAAGCGGCTCTACGAGCAGATGGCCGATCCCAAGTACGTGATCTCCATGGGCGCGTGCACCAACTGCGGCGGCCCCTACTGGGACAGCTACTCGGTGACCAAGGGCGTCGACCAGGTGGTGCCGGTGGACGTGTACATCCCCGGGTGCCCGCCCCGGCCCGAGGCCCTGCTCGAGGGGATCGTGCTCTTGCAGCAGCGGATCGGCAAGGAGGACCCGGCCGAGCGGTGGCGGGGTGACCCGCTCGTGGTGCAGTGATGGCGGACACGACCACCGACGATGCTGCCAAGGAAGCCCAGGATGAGTCCCCTGAGGTCGACGAGCTCCGCCAGCGCTGGCTCGACGTCCTGACCGAGGCCCTGGGCGACGCCGTCGTCGGCAGCCACATCGCCCCCGGGCGGGGCCTGTGGGTGCGGGTCGCCCGCGACTCATGGTTCGAGGCCGCCGAGGCGGCCAGGGACCGGCTGGGCTGCACGTTCTTCGACTTCCTGTCGGCGATCGACTGGATGCCCTCGCCCTGGGGGCGCTACGAGGACGCGGTCGTCGACGTCGGCATCAAGCCCTTCGACCCGGCGGGCTCCTTCACCACCGGCGTCGCCGGCGGCGACACGCGCTTCCAGGTGCTCTGCCACCTGGCCAACGTGCGGGGCCGGAACGGCCAGCGGGTGGACGTGTTCCTCAAGACCGACCTTCCCGACGACGACCTGCGGATTCGCAGCCTGGTGCCGCTCTACGGCGGTGCCAACTGGCACGAGCGCGAGTGCTGGGAGATGTTCGGCATCAGCTTCGACGGCCACCCCGGCCTGCGGCACCTCTACCTCCCGACCGAGTTCGAGGGCCACCCCCTGCGCAAGGACTTCCCGCTGCTGGCCCGGTTGGTGAAGCCCTGGCCAGGGATCGTGGATGTCGAACCGATGCCCGGCGAGCCGGCCGCGGCGGAGGGGGCCGAGGGTGCCGCCAACGGGAACGGGGACGAGGAGCAGCGCTCGTGACCGTCACCGAGCGCCAGCAGCGTGCCTACGTGGACGCCCAGGCCGCTGACGCCCGGGTGAACGTCGAGCTCGAGACCGACGAGGGCATGACCCTCAACATCGGGCCCCAACACCCCGCCACCCACGGCACGCTGCGCGTGGTGGCGAAGCTCGACGGCGAGCAGGTCGTCTGGGCCGACGTCGTGCCCGGCTACATGCACCGCGGCTACGAGAAGCTCGCCGAGGTCCGCACCTTTCCGCAGGTCACGACCCTCATCAACCGAATCGACTGGCTCGGCAGCTTCGCCAACGAGGTGCCGTTCATCCTCGCCGCCGAGCAGCTCATGGAGATCGAGGCGCCGCCACGCGCGCGCCACATCCGCACGATCCTCTTCGAGATGGCGCGGGTGGCCAACATCGTGCTGTTCCTCGGCGACCTCGGCGCCCAGCTCGGGGCGGTCACGCCGGTCTTCTACGCCTTCCGCGACCGCGAGCACGTGCTCGACCAGATCGAGGCGGTCACCGGCGGGCGGTTCCACCCGAACTTCGACCGGATCGGCGGGCTCAAGGACGACCTGCCCAAGGGCTGGACCGCCGACACCAAGGCGGTCATGGAGCGCATCCGCGCCTTCTGCGACCAGGTCGAGGAGCTGCTGTTCGGCAACGAGATCTTCGAGGCCCGCACGCGGGGCGTGGGCGTCGTGCCGGCCGAGGTGGCCCTGTCGTACGGGCTGACGGGCGCCAGCCTCCGCGGCTCGGGCGTCGACTGGGACCTGCGCCGCGACGGCGGCGTGACCTCTTCATCGGCCGCCGGCGGCCTAGCCCACGGCGATGTCGACTGGAAGGTCTGGACCCACCCGGACGGGGACAGCTTCGCCCGGTGCTGGGTGCGGCTGCAGGAGACGCGTGAGGCGACCAAGATCGTCGACCAGCTCTGCGACGGCCTGCCCGGCGGGCCGATCATGGCCAAGGTGCCGCGCATCATCAAGGTGCCCGAGGGCGAGGCCTACGTCGAGACCGAGAACCCGCTCGGCGCCATGGGCTATTACGTGGTGAGCAAGGGAGACCTGGGGCCGTTCCGAGTGAAGATCCGCTCGGCCAGCTTCTCCAACGTGTCGATCCTGCCCTGGCTCCTACGAGGCGTCTACGTGCCCGACATCATCACCATCCTGGCCAGCCTGTACTTCATCCTGGGGGACATCGACCGGTGAAGGCACCGCGATGAGCGTCGCCATCGAGCTGGCGTACTGGCAGCAGACCGTCCTGCGGACGGTCGGCGTGCTGGTGGCCGTGCTCATCCCCGCCGGCACGCTCGTCTACGTCTTCCTGTTCAAGATGATGAGCTTCATGCAGAGCCGGCTGGGGCCGATGGAGGCCGGGCCCTACGGGTCGATGCAGCTGCTGGCCGAGGTCGGCAAGTGGATCCAAAAGGAAGACATCATCCCGTGGCGGGCCGACCGCCGGCTGTTCGCCCTCGCGCCCTACGTCGTGGTGGCGTCGGTCTTCCTGATCCTGCTGGCCGTGCCGTTCGGGCCCGACGCCTGGTTCGCCGACCTCGATGTCGGCATCTTCTGGGTGCTGGCGGTGTCGTCGATCTCCGTGCTCGGCATCCTCATCGCCGGCTGGGCGTCGGCCAACAAGTACTCGTTGCTGGGGGGCCTGCGGGCCGCCGGCCAGCTCATCGCCTACGAGCTGCCGATGGTGCTAGCCGTCGTCGGCGTCGTCATCCAGGCCGGCACGCTCAACCTCCAGGGGATCATCGCCGCCCAGCACAGCGGGGAGATCTTCGGCTTCGGGGGCATCGGCAACCCGTACATCCTCAGCCAGTTCATCGGGTTCTTCATCTTCCTCGTGGCGACGCAGGCCGAGCTGACCCAGGCGCCCTTCGACATGCCGATCGCCGAGTCCGAGCTCGTGTCGGGCTACATGACCGAGTACTCCGGCATGCGGTTCCTGCTGTTCTTCATCGCCGAGTTCGCCAGCGCCGGCGCCTTCGCGGCGGTGGCCGCCACGCTGTTCCTCGGCGGCTGGAGCATCCCGTGGGTCGACCTCGATGCCGACGTCATGAACGTGGTCGGGCCGCTGGTGCTGCTGACCAAGATGATGCTGGTGGCGTTCCTGGTGTTCTGGGCCCGGTTCACCTACCCGCGCTTCCGCGAGGACCAGCTGCAGCAGCTGGCGTGGAAGATCCTGATTCCGCTGTCACTGGTCAACATCCTCGCGACCATGGCTCTCAAGGTGATGTTCTGATGGCCAAGTTCCCCGCCCCCAAGGCACCCGGGCTGGTCAAGGGCTTGGGCGTGACGCTCAAGACCATGATGAAGACAGCGTTCCCGTCCCGGGGCATGAAGACGCTGATCCCCGCACCCTCGATCGGCGCCGCCACCGTGCAGTACCCCCACGAGAAGGAGATGCCCGCCCCCCGGGCGCGCGGCGTCATCGCCCTCAAGGAGGACAACTGCACGGTCTGCATGCTGTGCGCGCGCAGCTGCCCCGACTGGTGCATCTACATCGAGGGGCACAAGGACACGGCGCCGCCCCGGCGCCCGGGCGGCAAGCCCCGCCAGGTCAACAAGCTCGACCGGTTCGACATCGACTACGCGCTGTGCATGTACTGCGGCATCTGCGTGGAGGTGTGCCCGTTCGACGCCCTGTTCTGGAGCCCGGAGTACGAGTATTCCGAGCTCCGCCTGGCCGACCTCCTCCACGACAAGGACCGCCTCGGCGAATGGATGCAGACCGTGCCCGACTTCGAGCCCTACGAAGCCGGCTCCGAGCAGAAGGTGCGCAAGGTTCCTCGCTGATGCTGCGGAAGAACTGATCGCATGGTCGCCCAGAACATCTTCTTCTACGTGATCGCCGCCGGCATGGTGGGTGCCGCCGTGGCCGTCGTGACGACGCGCAACGTGGTGCGGGCCGCGCTGTATCTCATCGCGGTGTTTGCCGGCGTGGCCGCGCAGTTCATCCTCCTGGCCGCGGAGTTCGTGGCCGTCACCCAGGTGCTGATCTACATCGGGGCGATCATGGTCCTGATGCTGTTCGGGATCATGCTCACCCGGGCGCGCATCGGCCGCCACGTCGACATGACCAACGACCACTGGTGGGTCGGCCTGGGCACGGCCCTGCTGCTGACGGCCGTCACGGCCTACTCGCTCATCGACCGCTGGGGCGACGACCCCCTGCCCGCCGACCGGCAGGTCAACACCGTCGCCGGCAGCAACACCGCCACCGTGAGCGACTCGATCTTCTCGCAGTACCTGATCCCGTTCGAGATCGTGTCGGTGCTGCTGCTCGCGGCGCTGGTCGGCGCCATCGTCATCGCGCGGAAGGACCGTTGAGGGGGCGCGATGGACGACCTGATGCTCAACCAGTTCCTGCTGCTTGCCGCGGTCCTGTTCTCGATCGGCGTCTACGGGGTCATCGCCCGCAAGAACACGGTGATGGTGTTGATGTCGATCGAGCTGATCCTCAACGCCGTCAACATCAACCTGCTGACGTTCGGGGCCGCCAACGCCGACGTCGCCGGCGCCGTGTTCGCCCTGTTCGTGATCGCAGTGGCCGCCGCCGAGGTCGGCGTGGGCTTGGCGATGGTGCTGATCATCTATCGCAACCGCCAGAGCGTCGACCTCGACGAGGTCGACTCCATGAAGGGATAGGCGCGGCGTGCTCGAGCAGGCCTGGATCATCCCCGTCATCCCCGCGGCCTCGTTCTTCCTGATCCTGCTGTTCGGGAAGCGGATGCCCCGGAAGGGCAGCGAGCTTGGCATCGCCGCCGTGGGCGCCGCCTTCGTGCTGGCGGCCGTGACCCAGGTGCAGTGGTTCCAGCACGTCAACGACGCCGAGCACGAGTCCGAGCCCGCGGGGGAGCACGCCGCCGCCATCGTCGCCGCCGACAGCGAGACCGCGTCCCCGGCCCAGGAGGGCGAGCCCGCCGCCGAGTCCGAGGAGCATGCCTCGATCCAACCGGTCACACGCGAGTGGGACTGGTTCCAGGTCGGCGAGCGCGAGGTCCACGTCGGCACCCTCATCGACGGCCCGGCCGTGATGATGCTGATCGTCGTCACGCTGGTCTCGCTGCTGGTCCACGTCTACTCGACCGACTACGTGGCCGGCGATCGCCGCTACACCCACTTCTTCGCGTTCCTGTCGCTGTTCACCGCGTCGATGCTCGGCCTGGTCATGTCGAGCAGCACCCTGCAGCTCATGGTCTGTTGGGAGCTTGTCGGCGTCTGCTCCTTCGTGCTCATCGGCCACTGGTGGGAGGAGAAGGCCAACAGCGACGCAGCCCTCAAGGCGTTCATCACCAACCGGGTGGGCGACATCGGGCTGATCGTCGGCGTGATCGTCCTGTTCTTCGCCGCCGGCCAGACGTTCGACATCCTCGACATCAACACCCAGGCGCTGAACGGCGACATCAGCCATCTGGCGCTGCTGGTGGCGTCCTGTTCCCTGATCGCGGCCGTCATGTCGAAGTCGGGCCAGTTCATCCTGCACACCTGGCTGCCCGACGCCATGGCCGGCCCCACACCGGTGTCCGCCCTCATCCACGCCGCCACCATGGTCGTGGCCGGCATCTACATGGTCTCCCGGCTCTACGGGGTGTTCTGGGAGGGGCTGTCGATCGGCATCTCGAGCATCAACCTGCTCGCACTCGTCGGCGGCGTCACGGTGCTCGGCGGGGCGGGGCTGGCGTTCGTGCAGAACGACATCAAGCGGGTCCTCGCCTACTCCACGGTGTCGCAGCTCGGCTACATGGTCATGGCGCTCGGCGTCGGCGCCTGGACCGCGGCGCTGTTCCACCTGTTCACGCACGCGTTCTTCAAGGCCTGCCTGTTCCTCGGCTCCGGGTCGGTCAGCCACGCAGCCCACACCTTCGACATGCGGGAGATGGGCGGCCTGCGCAAACCGATGCCGCACACCTACAAGACGTTCCTCATCGCCACCGGCGCGCTCATCGGCATCGTCCCGCTGGCCGGCTTCTGGTCGAAGGACGAGATCCTGGCCGGCGCGTCACAGCTCGGCGGCGCCGGCAACTACAAGGTCTTCATGGTCGTCGGCATCATCGGCGCGCTCATGACGGCCATCTACATGACGCGGTGCGTCTACCTCACCTTCTTCGGCGAGTTCCGCGGCCATGGCCACCCCCACGAGTCGGGGCCGCGCATCGTCGTGCCCCTCTGGATCCTGGCAACGCTCGGCGTCTTCGCCGGCCTCGCCAACCTCCCCTCGGCGCTGGCCCCCGACAGCGTGGAGCTGCGGTTCGAGCACTACTACGAGCCGGTGGGGCCCTACTTCCCGAGCATCGTGCCGAGCTTCGCCCACCCCGAGTTCTCGTGGGGCATCGCCATCGCCAGCACGCTCATCGCATTTCTCGGCATCGGCGTCGGGGTCGGCTGGTACACCGGCCGGATCGCGCTACGTGGCATCACCGCGCGCAACGCGCTGGCCCGCGTCGGGTACACGACGCTGGTCAACAAGTACTACTTCGATCACCTGTACACCGACGTGATCGCCGCCAGCACCAAGGGGTCCATCGCCCGCGGCGTCAACTGGTTCAACCAGAACGTGATCGACGGTGTTGTCAACGGCGCCGGTCGCCTCGCCACCGCCGGCGGGCGTTGGGTGTACACGCACGTCGACCAGCAGGTGGTCGACGGGGCCATCAACGGTTCCGCGGGCGCCGCCCAGACCGGCGGCCAGGTCTTCCGCCAGCTGACGTCCGGCAAGGTCCAGCAATACGGCGCCCTCCTGTTCGGGGCCGCTGCGCTGTTCGCCGGCGCATTCATCGTCTTCGTCTGATTGGTTCAACCCGATGAACAATGAGTTCCTGACCGACTGGGGCCTGACCCTCATGGTGTTCCTGCCGGCCGCGGGGGCGCTGGTGATGCTGCTCATCCCCAGGGCCGACGAGCAGGCGCACAAGTGGGTCGCGATGGTCGCGGCGCTCGCCAGCGCGGGCGTGGGCGTCGCAGTGCTGGCGGACTTCAACTACGACCGCACGGCCGACCTGCAGTTCGTGGTCGACAAGCCATGGATCGACGTGATCCACGCCCGGTACTTCGTCGGGATCGACGGGCTGTCGCTTCCGCTCGTGGCGCTGACGCTGCTGATCACGCCGCTGTGCATCGTCTACAGCTGGAACCACTTCCCCGAGCCGCGGAACCCCAAGGCGTTCCTGATCCTGCTGCTGGTGTTGCAGACCGGCATGCTCGGCACCTTCGTGGCGCAGGATCTCATCCTGTTCTTCGTCTTCTTCGAGGTCGTGCTGCTGCCGATGTACTTCCTGATCGGCGTGTGGGGGGCCGAACAGCGCCAGTACGCGGCGATCAAGTTCTTCTTGTTCACGCTGTTCGGGTCGGCGCTGATGATCGTCAGCTTCCTGGCCCTGTTCTTCGTGGCCGGCGGCGACACGTTCGCCATCCCCGAGCTGGCGGAGCGCATCTCCGATCCCGCCCGTTTCGGCATCGAGGCGGTGCCGCTGGCGACGCAGGTGCTCATCTTCGGTGGCATGTTCATGGGCTTCGGCATCAAGGTGCCGATCTTCCCGTTCCACACCTGGCTGCCCGACGCCCATACGCAGGCCCCCACGGTCGGCTCGGTCATCCTGGCCGCCATCCTGCTGAAGCTCGGCACCTACGGCTTCATCCGGGTGGCGCTGCCGATCCTGCCGGAGGCCGCGGTCGAGTGGGCGCCGTACATCGGTGCGCTCGCGGTCATCGGCATCATCTACGGCGCACTGGCGTGCCTGGCGCAGACCGACATGAAACGGCTCATCGCCTTCTCGTCGGTGTCGCACATGGGGTTCGTGATGCTCGGCATCGCGACGCTCACCGACTTCGGCCTCAACGCCGCGGTGATGGGCATGGTCGCCCACGGGCTCATCACCGGCATGCTGTTCTTCCTCGCCGGGTCGGTGAAGGACCGCTACCACACGCTGGAGATCCGCCGGCTCGGCGGCATCCTGATGAAGGCGCCCCGGATGGGCTGGATCCTGGGTTTCACCGCCATGGCCTCGCTGGGCCTGCCTGGGCTCGCGGGATTCTGGGGCGAGTTCCCGGCCATCCTGTCCGCCTACGACCCGGGCGCCGGCCTGTCCACAGTGACGTTCCGGGTCTACATGGTCATCGCCGCCCTCGGAACCGTGTTCGCCGCGGGCTACCTGCTGTGGCTGTACCAGCGGACCTCGTTCGGCGTCCCCACCGAGGAGTTCGAGGACGAGGCCATTCCCGACGTGCAGGTGCCCGAGTGGATCGCCTGGGTGCCGATGCTGGTCCTCATCCTCGTGATCGGCGTCTACCCCAACGTGGTGTTCCGCGTCACCGACGACCAGCTCACCTCGGTGGCGCAGATGGTCGCGTCGGCGGTCGGGGGCTGAGCGTGCGTTCGACCCGAGGCAATGCCGAACGGTGTGCGGCGGGCGAGGCGTGGACGCACGACGACCGTTCCTCATTGCCTCAGGTGCTGTCGACCGTTAGCCATTGCCTCGCCGCCACCCGGGGGTGGCGGTGCTGAACGTCCTCGCGTCCCTGGCCCAGCCCGACGACGGCTTCGTCCGGCCGGTGATCGACTGGCACGCGCTCGCCCCCGAGCTGGTGCTCACGGCCGTGCTGTGCATCGTGCTCGTGGCCGACCTGTTCCTCCCCGAGGACCGCAAAGCGCTGCTCCCATCGCTCGCGGGGCTGGGGCTGCTGGCGGCGCTGATCCCGGTGCTCACCCTGGCCGTCGACGGCGCCGACCGCCGCATGTTCGGCGGCGCCTACGTGGTCGACAACTTCGCGCTGGTGGTCAAGGCGCTGTTCCTGGTGGCCGGCTACGTCACCGTGCTCCAGTCGACCAACTACATCGCCGAGGGGGACTATCCGGAGGGCGAGTACTACTTCCTGCTGCTGTCGTCGATCCTGGGCATGACGGTCATGGGATCGGCGCGCGACCTGGTGACGATCTTCGTCGCGCTGGAGCTGCTGTCGATCCCCGCCTACCTGCTGGCCGGCTGGCGCAAGCGCGATCCCAAGGGCAACGAGGCGGGCGCCAAGTACTACCTGATGGGGGTGTTCGCCAGCGGCGTGCTGCTGTACGGCATGTCGCTGCTCTACGGCGTGGCGGGGAGCACCAAGCTGTCCGACATCGCCGGCGCCCTGGGCGGAGCGGAGAGCGTGCCGGCGGTCACGCTGGCCATCGTGTTCTGCATCGCGGGGTTCGGCTTCAAGGTGTCGGCCGTGCCGTTCCACACGTGGGCGCCCGACACCTACGAGGGCGCACCGACCCCGATCACCGCGTTCCTCTCCGTGTCGTCCAAGGCCGCGGGGTTCGTCGCCCTGCTGCAGCTGGTGATCATCGGGTTCGCCGAGCGGCCCGACGTCGTGCGGCCGCTCATGTGGGTCCTCGCAGCGCTGTCGATGACGATCGGCAACGTCGTGGCCCTGCGCCAGACCAACGTGGTCCGGATGCTGGCGTACTCGGGGATCTCGCAGGCCGGGTTCATGCTGGCGCCGCTGGCGGTGGTGGGGCAGATCGGCGACGACACGCTGACGGCGGTCGTCACCTACCTCGTGATCTACGCGGCCATGAACCTGGGCGCCTTCACGGTGGTCATGGCCGCGGCCCGCAAGACCGGCAGCGCCGACGTGACGAGCTTCGGCGGGCTGTTCGAGTACGCACCGTCGCTGGCCGTGCTGATGTCGCTCTTCCTGTTCTCGCTGGCCGGCATCCCACCGCTGGCGGGGTGGCTGGCGAAGTTCGTCGCCTTTCGGGCGGTCATCGACGCCGACACCGGCTGGGCGTACGCCCTGGCGGTGATCATGGCCGTCAACTCGGTGATTGCGCTCGCGTACTACGCCAACATTGCCAAGGAGATGTGGATGAACCCGGCGCCTGGCGGCGACAAGACGCCGGTGCGGGTGCCGGTGTCGCTGACCGCAGCGCTCGCCATCACCGCCGTGTTCACGCTGGTGTTCGGGGTCACGCAGTGGGCCACCGAGCTCGGTGAGATGGCCAGCTTCGTGGCGAACATAGGGCCGTAGATCCCGTCTCCGCGTTTGGTTCGCGGGATTGGCCGCGGTGACGACCGTTCCCGCGGACGGAACCATGGATCACGTGACCGCCGCCGACCGCATCGCCGCCGAGATCCGCCGCCACGGGCCGCGGCCGTTGGAGCGGGTGCTGGAGGTCGCGCTCTACGACCCGGCCGTCGGCTTCTACGAGACCGGCGGCCGCTCGGGCGGTCGCCAGGGCGACTTCCTGACCAGCCCGGAGGTGGGACCGCTGTTCGGCGCGGCCGTGGGCCGGGCGCTCGACCGCTGGTGGCGCGCCATGGGGTCGCCCGACCCGTTCGTCGTGGTCGACGCGGGAGCGGGGCCGGGCACGCTGTGCCGGGCGGTGCTCGCCTCGGCCCCGGACTGCGCGCCGGCGCTGCGCTACGTCCTCGTCGAGCGCTCGGGCGCCCAGCGGCGGCTGCATGCGCAGACGCTGCGCCTGGAGGACCCGGCACTCGCCTTCGCGCCGGTCGATCCCGACACCGAGGCACCGGTGCCGGAAGCGGTGCGGGGGCCGATCTGCGTCAGCCTGGCCGAGCTGCCCCGGGTCAAGGGACCCACCGTGGTGCTGGCCAACGAGCTGCTGGACAACCTGCCGTTCGGCCTGGCCGAGCGCGGCGCCGCCGCCGACTGGTGGGAGGTGCGCGTCGACCTCGGCGATGTCGGGGGCCCGGCGCCGCCCGCAAGGTTCGTCCAGTCGCTCGTGCCGCTGGACGAGGGACGGTCCGAGCTGTTGGGCCGGCTGGTGCCGAACCCGGTCGCGGGCGCACGAGTCCCGCTGCAGGACGTTGCCCGGGCCTGGTTGCGTGACGCCCTCTCGGTCGCCGGCGCCGGCGGCCGGGTAGTCGCGTTCGACTATGCGGCCACCACCGCGGAGCTGGCCGGCCGCCCGCAGGACCAGTGGGTCCGGACCTACCGTGGGCACCGGCGCGGCAGCACGTTTCTCGACTCCCTGGGCGAGCAGGACGTCACCTGCGAGGTGGCGGTCGACCAGCTGGCGACCGTCAAGCGGCCCGAGCTCGATCGGAGCCAGGCCGACTGGTTGCGCGCCTGGGGCATCGACGAGCTCGTGGCCGAGGGCCGTGCCGAGTGGAGCGAGCGCGCTCACGTCGGCGACCTCGCCGCGCTCCGCGCCCGCAGCCGCGTCACCGAGTCCGACGCTTTGCTGGACCCATCCGGCCTCGGCGGCTTCCGTGTCCTCGAGTGGACCGGTTGAGGAGTTGGGCGCCGCTCAGGCGCGATCGGCTGCGGCGGCCGCCAGCAGGGCCTCGATGCCGGCGACGATGAAGTCGAGCCCCAGCTCGAACTCGGCGTCGTAGCGGGCGGGCGTCATCTCGCCGAGGTTCTCGAGCGCGGACAGGTCCGGGAAGCGGCTCAGGTCCAGCACGTCGCCGGGAGACTCAGGGCGCCGCCCGGCGCCCGCCTGTTCCGAGACCTGTCCCTGGGTGAAGCTGGCGAGTATGCCCAGGACCTGATCCGCGGCCTCGACGTCGAGGCCGATGGCGCGGAGCTCGCAGATGGCCGAGTCGACGAAGCTCGCCGTGCCCTCGGTGATCAGCGGCCGGCCGGCAACCAACGGGACGGCGTTGGGGTGGCTCAGGAGCACCGACCGGTAGGTACGGGCGTGCTGCCGGACCCGCTCCTGCCAGGGCTCGGGCCCCGACGCGACGAGCGGCATCTCGCCGAAGATCAACTCGACCACGCCATCGATCAGGTCCTCCTTGCTCGCGACGTAGCCGTACAGCGACATTGCCTCCACGCCCAGAACCCGTCCGAGGCGGCGCATGCTGAGGGCGTCCACCCCCTCGCGATCCACCAGGTCGAGCGCCGCCTGCAGGACCCGCGCCCTGGTCAGCGCGGGGCGTGCTGGTGGGGTCGCCATTCCTGCACCATGGCACGTCGCACGGCGGCCGGCCACCGCATCGCCGACGGCAGATAGGCTCGACTGTCCATCCAGTGCCACGACCAACCGGTGACCAACCACCAGACACGCAGGGGGAGAGGCGATGGCCGAACCGGCATCCGGAGTGGGCGCCGTTGGCGCCGCGATCGAGGACTTCCTGGTCGAGGACCGCACGTTCCCGCCGCCTTCGTCGTTCAAGGCCGATGCGCTCATCACCGATGCGGAGATCTACGACGAGGCCGCGGCCGACTGGCAGGGGTTCTGGGCCCGGCAGGCAGCAGACCTCGTGAGCTGGTACGACGAGTGGCACACGATCCTCGAATGGGAGCTGCCGTTCGCCCGCTGGTTCGTCGGCGGCACCCTCAACGTCGCCTACAACTGCCTCGACCGTCACGTCGAGTCCGGCAACGGCGACAAGGTTGCCTACCACTGGGAGGGCGAGCCGGGCGACACGCGCACCATCACCTACGCGGACCTGCTGGGCGAGGTCCAGCGCTTCGCCAACGTGCTCAAGGGTCTGGGCGTCGGCAAGGGCGACCGCGTGGCGATCTACATGCCGATGATCCCCGAGCTGCCGGTGGCCATGCTCGCCTGCGCCCGCATCGGGGCGCCGCACTCGGTGGTGTTCGGCGGGTTCTCGGCCGACTCCCTGTCCGGTCGGATCAACGACGCCGAGTGCAAGGTGCTGGTCACGGCGGACGGCGGCTTCCGTCGAGGCCAGGCCCACCCTCTCAAGCCCACGGCCGACGTGGCCGTGGCCGCGTCGCCGTCGATCGAGCACGTGGTGGTCGTCCGCCGCGTGACCGGCCACGCCGACGCCGGCGACGTCGCACCGCCAGAGATGACCGAGGGTCGCGACCACTGGTACCAGGACCTCATGGCGCAGGCCGAGGCGGAATGCCCGGCGGTGCCCATGGACAGCGAGGACCTGCTGTACCTGCTCTACACGTCCGGCACGACCGCCCAGCCCAAGGGCATCATGCACACCACCGGGGGCTACCTGACCCAGGTGGCGTTCACCCACAAGTACGTGTTCGACCTCCACCCCGAGACCGACGTCTTCTGGTGCGCGGCCGACATCGGCTGGGTGACCGGCCACAGCTACATCGTGTACGGCCCGCTCACCAACGGCGCCACCAGCGTCATCTACGAGGGCACGCCCGACACGCCCGGCAAGGACCGGCTGTGGTCGATCGCCGAGCGCTACGGCGTCACCATCCTCTACACCGCACCCACGGCCATCCGCACCTTCATGAAGTGGGGGGCGCAGGAGCCCGGGAAGCACGACCTTTCCTCGCTGCGCCTGCTCGGCTCGGTGGGCGAGCCCATCAACCCCGAGGCGTGGATGTGGTACTGGGAGCACATCGGCGGCGGCCGGTGCCCCATCGTCGACACCTGGTGGCAGACCGAGACCGGCGCCATCATGATCGCCCCGCTGCCGGGCGCGACCACCCTCAAGCCGGGCTCGGCCACGTTCCCGTTGCCGGGCATCGCCGCCGAGGCGGTCGACCAGGAGGGCGGCAAGGTCGAGCGGGGTGGCGGCTACCTCACGCTCACGCAGCCCTGGCCCGCGATGCTGCGGGGGATCTACGGCGACCCGGAGCGCTACCGCGAGACCTACTGGGCCCGCTACGGCGATCGCTACTTCGCTGGCGACGGCTGCAAGATCGACGACGACGGCTACTTCTGGCTGCTGGGCCGCGTCGACGACGTGATGAACGTATCGGGCCATCGCATCTCCACGACCGAGGTCGAATCCGCCCTCGTCGACCACGCGGCGGTGGCCGAGTCGGCGGTGTGCGGGGCCACCGATCCGGTGACGGGGCAGGCCATCGTCGCCTACGTCACCGTCCGGGGAGGCGTCGACACCACGCCCGAGCTCGGCGAGGAGCTGCGCGCCCACGTGGCCAACAAGATCGGGCCGACGGCCCGCCCCAAGCTGCTCATCTTCACCGACGAGCTGCCCAAGACCCGTTCCGGCAAGATCATGCGGCGGCTGCTCCGCGACGTGGCCGAGGGCCGGGCCCTGGGTGACACCACCACGCTCGCCGATCCCGCCGTCGTCGAGGAGATCCGCAAGCGCGCCGAGGCGCAGCCGCAGGAGGATTGAGGGTGGGGGCCGGCCGCACCCGTGTCCCGGTGCGACAGAGGTGTCCCAAGCCGTACTGATCCGTACCCCGGCGTGGACGAGGTCCGCTACGTCCGCGCGCTGTGACGGAAGCGGCCGGCCACCTCGCCGAGCACCCCGACCGCCGTCTCGAGCTGGCTGTCGGACAGGTATGGCGCCGGCCCGAGCCGCAGGAATCGCCCCCGGGAGTCCGCGCTGACGCCCCGCTCACGCAGGGCCGCCTGGAGCCCCGACGCGTCCGGCGTGTCGAGCGCCAGGAACCCGCCGAGGCCCGACCGCGGCGTTGCGCGGTCACGGGTGATCAGGTCGTCCGGCAGGCCCAACGCGTCGAACTCGCGCGCCAGGAACTCGAGCTGGTGCCGGTACGAGGCGTGGAGGAGCTCCGGCGTCAGCCCCTGCTCGTCGAAGAACCGGAAGACCCGGGCGGCCCGGTAGTGGCTCGTCGGGTCGTAGGTGGCACCGGCGAAGCGCTGCGGGCCCGGACCGTAGGCCACCGGGTCGGGGCGGGACTGGTCGGGCAGGGTGTCGAAGTCGGCGTACCAGCCAGTGACAACCGGCCGGAGCCGGTCGGCATGGCCCGGCAGCCGGAGGAAGCAGTTGCCCTCGCCGAGCTGCAGGTACTTGTATCCGCCGCCCACCACCCACGCATCCCCGAGCCCCAGGGCGTGGATCGGGAGCGGCACCACGCCGAGCGCGTGGTAGGCGTCGACGAGCAGCTCCGCGCCGCGGTGGCGGCACGCGTCGGCGACGGCGTCCAGGTGGGGCACGATGTGGGCGGTCTCGAACAACACCGCCGACACCAGCACGGCCGCCGTCCGATCGTCGACGGCGGCGGTCAGGCGCTCGGCGAGCGTGGCGACCGGCTCCGCGGCCACCCACTCGACCTCGATGCCCGCCTCGGCCAGCCGCGCCAGCTGTCGCCGCAGCGTGTGGAACTCGCCGGTCGACGTCACCAGCCGGCGCCGGCGGTCGAGGGCCAGCGCCGACAGGAACCGGACGACGACGTCGTGCGTGCTGGCACCCAGGGCGATGTCACCCCCGGGGTCGCAGAGCAGGCGCCGGAACCCGCCGCGCACGGCGTCCGCCCGCTCGAAGGCGCGGTCCCACTTGCCGTCGACCAGCTCGGCGGCGTGGTCGTACGCCTCGAGCTGCGCCTCCCGGGCGACGTCCGGCCACGCCTGATGCGAGTGCCCGGTGAGCAACAACCTGTCGGCGACGCGGAAGCGGGAATAGTGGGGGGCGAGGGCGTTGGGCGACCGGGCCAGGTCCCGGAGGTCGATCACAGCTCGCTCCGGATGGCCCACAGGTCGGGGAACACCGGGTGCGACAGCGTGGTGCGCAGGTAGGACACCCCGGGCGATCCGCCCGTCCCCGGCTTCGAGCCGATCGTGCGCTCGACCATCTTGACATGGCGGTAGCGCCACTCCTGCATGCCCTCGTCGAGGTCCACCAGCCGCTCCGCCACCTGCGCCGGCTCGCCGTCGTCGCGGTAGACCGCGAGCAGGACCCGCTGGACCGCACTCGAAGTGTCGAGGGGCCGGGACACGTCCCGGGCGAGGGCGTCGGCGGGGACGTCGTAGCCGGCGGCAACGAGGTAGCGAAGGAACGAGTCGAACAGCGACGGCCGCGCCATCGCCGCTGTGATGCGCGTGCGCGCGTCGCTGGGGTCGGCGTAGTGCTCGAAGACCCGTGGGTCGCGCCGGCCGAGGACCGCCTCGAGCTCCCGGAACTGCGCCGACTGAAACCCGCTCGCGGCCTCGAGGCGGCTCCGGAAGCCGAGGAACTGGCGAGGTGTCATCGTCTCGAGCACGTCGATCTGTGCCACGGCGACCTTGAGGATCGTGAGGATGCGCTTCAGGGTGGTCAGCGTGTGCGGCGTGTCGCCGTCCTCGAGGCGGCGCTGCAGGTGTGCGAGCTCGTGGAGCAGCTGCTTGAACCAGAGCTCGTACACCTGGTGGATGACGATGAACAGCATCTCGTCGTGCTCGTCCGAGCGCGGATGCTGCGCACCGAGCACGTCGTCGAGTGCCAGGTACGAGGTGTAGGTGAGGGCGGGCGAGCGTTCGGTCACGGCGGCGTCACCGCGCCAAGCTAGGTCGGTGCAGCGGACCCCCGAGCACTGGCGCTGGCACGACGGGCCAGTCGTCGGTGGCGCCGCGGTGGTGTTCGACATGGACGGTGTGCTGTCCGACGCCTCGCGCCGGCAGCACTTCCTCGACTGGCCCCGCCGCGACTGGGAGGCGTTTTTCGCCGCCTGCGGTGACGACGCGCTCATCGACGAGGTGGCGCGGCTGCTCGACGTGCTGGACGACGGCCTGCGGATCGTGCTGCTCACCGCGCGGCCACTGCGAGTCCGCCCCCAGACCGTCGCATGGCTGGACCGCTACGAGCTGCGCTGGGACCTGCTGATCATGCGCGATCACGGCGACTACTCGGCGTCCCGCGAGTTCAAGCTGGACGCAGTCGACGACCTGCGGGCCTGGGGGTTCGACCTGCGCCTGGCGTTCGAGGACGACCGCCGCAACGTCCAGATGTTCCATGGTCAGGGCGTGCCCTGCATATACATCCATTCGGGCTACTACGACTGAGGCCCGAGGGTGCCTCACATCTTGCGTACAGCCGGTCCTCAGGAAGCGGGGCTACCCTGCGCTCCGTGAGGAACACCTTCAAGACGTTCGTCCTGCTCGCGGGGCTCGGCGGCCTGCTCGTCGTCATCGGCCAGCTCCTGGGCGGCTACACCGGCGCGCTCATCGGGCTCGCCCTCGGCCTGCTGTTCGTCGGCTTCTCCTACTGGAAGAGCGACGCCCTTGCCATCCGCGCCGCCCGCGCGGTCCCCGTCACCGAGGAGCAGATGCCGGAGTACTACGCCGTCGTGCGCGAGCTCACGCAGCAGGCGGGCATGCCCATGCCCAAGCTCTACGTGACCCCAGACCAGCAGCCCAACGCCTTCGCCACCGGGCGCAACCCGGAGCACGCGGCCGTGGCCGTCACGCAGGGCATCCTGCGCATCCTCAACTGGGACCAGCTCCGGGGCGTCCTGGCCCACGAGATCAGCCACGTCGGGAACCGTGACATCCTCATTGGCTCGGTGGCGGCCGCCATCGCCACGGGCATCACGCTCATCGCCAACTTCGCCCTCTTCTTCGGCGGCGGCCGCGACGACGAGGGCGGCGGCAACCCCTTTGCCCTGCTGGCCACGGTGCTGCTGGCACCGATCGCGGCCGCCCTGCTGCAGATGGCGATCAGCCGCAGCCGCGAGTACGAGGCCGACCGGAGCGGTGCCCGCCTGATCGGCGACGGTGAGCCGCTGGCGCAGGCGCTCCAGAAGCTCGAGGTCGGGGCCCGGCAAATCCCCATGGACATCGACCCGGCGCACGCCTCGGCGTTCATCGTCAACCCGCTGGCGGGCCGCAAGGTGACCTTCGCCAACCTGTGGCGCACACACCCCCCGACCGAGGACCGGGTCGCCCGGCTCCGTGGGGGCGAGTGGCGCTAGGGCCGCAGCCGGCCACCGGCTCGTGACCACACCTCCGCCGCAGCACTATTCCCCGGTGTGGGCCGACGACGCCCGCGTGACGCCGCCGCTCGTCGGCGACGAGCGCGAGATCCTGACCGCCTACCTCGATTGGCACCGCCAGACGTTCGAGCTCAAGTGCGCGGGCGTCCCCGCCGAGCGGCTCTCCGAGCGCGGCGTCCCGCCGTCGGGCATGAGCCTGCACGGCCTGGCGCGGCACCTCGCCGGTGTGGAGCGCTGGTGGTTCCGTACGCAGTTCGCGGGCGAGGACGTGCCGATGCTCTACTACTCCGACGACGACCCGAACCAGGACTTCGACGACCTGGGGGGCGACGTCGCCGACGCCATGGCGGTCTGGCGGGCCGAGTGCGGCCGATCACGTGAGATCGTCGCCAACGCCGCGTCCCTCGACGAGACGGGCACCCACGCGGCGACCGGCAACCCGGTCTCGCTGCGCCGCGTCATGGTGCACCTGATCGCCGAGTACGCCCGCCACAACGGCCACGCCGACCTCCTGCGAGAGCGGATCGACGGCGCCACCGGGCTCTGAACGGCGGAGGAGGTAGACCCTCCCCCGGCTCAGTCCCGGAAGTTGCTGAACTGCAAAGGGATGCCGAAGTCCTCCTCGCGCATCGCCTGGATGGCCGACTGCAGGTCGTCGCGCTTCTTGCCGCTCACCCGCAGCTGCTCACCCTGGACCTGGCTCTGCACGCCCTTGATGCCGAGGCCCTTGATGAACTTGTTGATGGTGGTGGCTTTGTCCCGAGAGATGCCGGCGACCAGGTTGACGTGCTGGCGGGCCGTGCCGCCGGAGGCCTCCTCGACCTTGCCGTAGTCGAGGGCCTTGAGCGACACCTTGCGCCGCACGAGCTTCTCCTCCAGCACCTGGCGCAGAGCCTTCAACCGGTCCTCGCTGACGCTGTGGAGCGTGATCTCGTGGCCGCTGAGGTCAACGGAGCTGTTGGTGCCCTTGAAGTCGAACCGGTTGGCGATCTCCCGGGACGCCTGGTCGACGGCGTTGCGCACCTCTTGCATGTCGATCTCGGAGACGACGTCGAAACTGGGCATGACGCGGAGGCTACCCAGACGCCCCGTGTGGTGGGCCGTTCCGGCGAACCGCTAGCGTGTTCCCTTCCAGGGTCGGTGCCCGAGTGGCCAAAGGGAGCAGACTGTAAATCTGCCGGCGCATGCCTTCGGTGGTTCAAATCCACCCCGGCCCACATCCGCTGAACTGGGGAAACGCCACTCGGCTCCTCGCCGGAAGATCCGGTCGGGGGCCACCGTGCAAACCGAATGCAAACCAGGCGGCACGGCGCCGTGTGCAAGCCGTGCCGTGCGCCGGCACGGTCGGTCCTGCGGGCTACTCCGCCGGGACCACTCGTCGAGCAACGAGCACGCAACGTTTCGCACGTTCGACGGCGCGCCGCGCCTCGGATAGCCGCACCTCGTCGGGCTCGTACTCCGCCTTTGTCTTCAGCGGTAGTAAGCGCGCAAGATCCTTGTCGAGCTCCGCCCCGTCCTTGCCGGCCTCACGGAGGCGCGGGCTGATCTCCGCGTGGTCTTGCCCGGCGGCACGACGACCGATGCGGTGGCCGGTGACGGCGTCTGCAGCGTTGATCGCGGCGTGGATGGCGAGGCTGGTCGCAGCGATCGGTCGGTTCGCCTCGAGCTCGGTCGTAGCCGCCTCGGCGCACGGCGCCAGCTGGGTCCTCGGCGAGATGTTGTCCTTGCGACGACGAGCTGGCATCCCCGTGGACACGGCCGCCGCCGTCCCCGAGCCGTACGCCGGCGAGCTCGCGGGTGAGTGGCAGCGCGCCGCCAGGGAGTGGCGTCGACTCGACAGCCCCTACGAGGCCGCCTTGGCGCTGACAGAAGCCGACGACGAGGCAAGTGCCAGCCGTCTCCCGGGCTTCCTGAGAAGAAGTGCCACGCCACGAATCGTGTCGGCGTGAGGGGACGGGGGCATCGGTGGCCGCTACCCATCTTGGGTGTCGGGCTACCCAGATTGGATTGGACGCAGATCGACCGTTGACCGGTCGAATCCACGCCGGCCCGCCGGCAGGTCGTACCGTCACTGCGGTGGACACGCACGACGCCATCGCCATCGGGCTCGCACCGCTCGGCCGGGCCGAGGTCGTCGCCGTCGCCCGCCGCGGGGCGCGGGTCGCGGTGGACGGCCAGTCCCGCACCGCGATCGTCCGGGCCCGTGCCATCGTCGACGAGCTCGTGGCGCAGGAGACGCCGGTCTACGGGTTGTCGACCGGGTTCGGGGCCCTCGCCGTCCGCCACATCCCGGTGGACCGGCGCGCCGCGCTGCAGCGGTCGCTGATCCGATCGCACGCCGCCGGCGTGGGCCGGCCGGTGGAGGACGAGGTGGTCCGGGCGATGATGCTGTTGCGCACGCGGACGCTGGCGCAGGGCGTCTCCGGCGTCCGTCCCGAGGTAGTCGACCTGCTGGTGGCGCTGCTGAACCACGGGATCACGCCGGTGGTGCCCGAGCACGGGTCGCTCGGCTGCAGCGGCGACCTCGCCCCGCTGGCCCACGTGGCCCTGGCGCTGATGGGCGAGGGTGAGGTGCGGCTGGCGGGAGAGGCCCCGGCCGACGCCGCCGACGGTGCCGTGCCGGCATCTCGCGCACTGGCCGACGCCGGGCTGCAGCCCGTCGAGCTGGCCGCCAAGGAGGGGTTGGCGCTGGTCAACGGCACCGACGGCATGCTGGGCATGCTGATCCTCGCCTGCCACGACCTGGCGGGGCTGCTGCCCGCCGCGGACCTCACCGCCGCCATGAGCGTCGAGGCCGCGCTCGGCACCGACCGGGTCTTCGCCGCCGACCTCGCCGGCCTCCGTCCGCATCCGGGCCTGGCGACCAGCGCCGCCAACATGGCTCGGCTCCTGGCCGGATCGGAGATTGTGGCATCGCACCGGACCGGGGATCCCCGGGTCCAGGACGCCTACTCGCTGCGCTGTGCCCCCCAGGTGGCCGGCGCGGCGCGCGACACGCTGGCCCACGTCGAGACGGTGGCCGAGCGCGAGCTGGCGGCCGTGATCGACAACCCGGTCGTGCTCGAGGACCGGCGCGTCGAGTCCAACGGCAACTTCCACGGTGCGCCGCTGGCCCATGCCTGCGACTTCCTCGCCATCGTCGCCGCCGACCTCGGGGCGATGGCCGAGCGACGGCTCGACCGGCTGCTCGATCCGGCGCGGTCCCACGGCCTGCCCCCATTCCTCGCCGCCGACCCCGGCGTGGACTCCGGGATGATGATCGCCCAGTACACCGCCGCCGCCCTGGTGGCCGAGAGCCGGCGCCTGGCGGTTCCCGCCAGCGTGGATTCGATCCCGACCTCGGCCATGCAGGAGGACCACGTCTCGATGGGATGGGCGGCGGCCCGCAAGCTGCGCACGGTCGTCGCCAACCTGGCTCGGATACTGGCGGTGGAGCTCGTGGTGGCGGCCCGGGCGCTCGACCTCCGCCGTCCGCTGCGGCCGTCGCCGGCGACGGCCGCCGTGGTGGGTCGGGTGCGGCGCGATGTCCAGGGGCCGGGGCCCGATCGGTTCGTGGCCCCCGAACTGGCGGCCGCCGAGCACCTCATACGCAGCGGCGCGGCCGTGGGTGCCGCCGAGCGGGTGATCGGGGCGCTGCCGTGAGCCCGGCCCCGGTCGGACCGCGGGTGATCCGAGCGCCGCACGGCACCGATCTGACGTGCCGCGGCTGGGTGCAGGAGGCGGCGCTGCGCATGCTGATGAACAACCTCGACCCCGACGTGGCCGAGCGACCGGAGGACCTCGTGGTCTACGGCGGCACCGGACGCGCGGCTCGGTCGTGGGAGGCGTTCGACGCCATCGTTGCGAGCCTCCGGGAGCTCGCCGACGACGAGACGCTCCTGGTGCAGTCGGGCAAGCCCGTGGGCGTGTTCCGCACCCACGAGTGGGCGCCCCGGGTGCTCATCGCCAACGCCAACCTCGTGCCCGACTGGGCCACCTGGGACGAGTTCCGCCGCCTCGAGGGCCTGGGCCTCACCATGTATGGCCAGATGACTGCGGGATCGTGGATCTACATCGGCACCCAGGGGATCCTCCAGGGCACGTACGAGTGCTTCGCCGCCATCGCGGCCAAGCGCTTCGGCGGCTCGCTGCGCGGCACGGTGACGCTGACCGCGGGGCTGGGCGGGATGGGGGGCGCCCAGCCGCTCGCCGTGACCATGAACGGGGGCGTGGCCATCTGTGTCGACGTCGACCCCGAGCGGATCGAGCGCCGGCGCCAGCACCGCTACCTCGACCGGATCGCCGCCGACATGGCGGAGGCCTTGACGCTGGCGGCGGCGGCCAAGGCCGCCGGGGAGCCGCTCTCCATCGGCGTCTGCGACAATGCCGCCGAGGTGGTGCCCGCGCTGGCCGTCGACCCTGCAGGGGCCGGCCTCGTCGACATCGTGACCGACCAGACTCCGGCGCATGACCCGATGTCGTACGTGCCCGTGGGGCTCGACGTGGGTGCCGCCGCCGACCTCCGTCGGCGGGACCCCGACGCCTACCTCGCCCGCAGCCGCCACTCGATGGTGCGCCACTGCGCCGGCCTCGTGGCGTTCTGCCGGCGGGGCGCCGAGGTCTTCGACTATGGCAACGCCCTCCGGGCCGAGGCCAAGGCCGCCGGCTACGACGACGCCTTCGCCTACCCGGGCTTCCTGCCGGCGTACATCCGCCCGCTCTTCTGCGAGGGCAGGGGACCGTTCCGTTGGGCGGCCCTGTCGGGCGACCCGGCCGACATCGAGGTGACCGACCGCCTGGTCCTCGAGGAGTTCCCCGAGAACGAGACGCTGGGCCGCTGGATCCGCATGGCCCGCGAGCGGGTCCAGTTCCAGGGCCTGCCCGCACGCATCTGCTGGCTCGGGTACGGCGAGAGGGCCCGGCTCGGGCTGCGGTTCAACGAGCTGGTGGCGTCCGGCGAGATCAGCGCCCCGGTCGTGATCGGGCGGGACCACCTCGACTCGGGGTCGGTGGCGTCCCCGTACCGGGAGACCGAGTCGATGGCGGACGGCAGCGATGCCATCGCCGACTGGCCGATCCTCAACGCGTTGCTCAACACGGCCAGCGGTGCGTCGTGGGTGAGCTTTCACCACGGCGGCGGCGTGGGTATCGGCCGGTCGCTGCACGCGGGCATGGTGGTCGTCGCCGACGGGACGCCCCTGGCCGCGGAGAAGCTCGAGCGGGTCCTCACGACCGACCCCGGCATCGGCGTGGTCCGCCACGCCGACGCCGGCTACGACGAGGCCCGCGCCGTGGCCGAGCGGCACGGGATCAGCCTCCCGATGGGGCTCCGCCACCCATGACCGTCTGGTTCGCCGACCAGGCCTGGCTCGGCGCCGACGGTCTGGCGGCGGGGGTGGTCCTGGAGGAGGCGGTGGGTGGAGGGCTTGCCCGCGTGGCGGCCGGGCAGGACCCGCCCGCAGGTGCCGTCCACCTGCCAGGGATCGTGGTGCCGGGGCTGGCGAATGTCCACTCGCACGCCTTCCACCGGGCGCTCCGGGGTCGGGCCCAGGCGGGCGCAGGCGACTTCTGGCGCTGGCGTGACCGCATGTACGTGCTTGCCGGCGTGCTCGACCCCGACGACGTGTTCGAGCTGGCCCGGGCCACGTACGCCGAGATGGCGTTGGCGGGGATCACCGCCGTCGGCGAGTTCCACTACCTCCACCACCGGCCCGACGGCCGGTCGTACGCAGACACCAACGTCATGGGCACGGCGCTGATCGCGGCCGCCGCGGAGGCGGGGCTACGGCTCACCCTGCTCGACACCTGCTACCTGCGGTCGGGCTTCGGTGGTGGCTCGCGCCCGGCCGGCCCCCAGGTCAGGTTCGCCGATGCTGACGCCGAGAGCTGGGTGGCGCGGGTGGAGGACCTGGCCAACCAGGTCGGCAGTGGCTGGCGGCTCGGGGCGGCGGTCCACAGCGTCAGGGCGGTCGACGAGCGGTCGATGGCCGTCGTGGCCGGCTGGGCCCAGAGTCGCGGGTTGCCGCTCCACATGCACCTGTCGGAACAGCCCGCCGAGAACGAGGAGGCCCTGGCTGCCACCGGGCGCACGCCGACGGCGCTGGCCGAGGCCGCCGGGGTGCTCGGGCCCGGAACGGTGGCCGTGCACGCCACCCACCTCACCGCTCCGGACGTCAAGGCGCTGGGCGCGACGGGGACCGGCGTGTGCCTGTGCCCGACGACCGAGCGTGACCTCGGCGACGGCGTGGGGCCCGCCGCTCGGCTGGTGGCGGCGGGCTCCCCGCTGTCGCTCGGCACCGACAGCCACGCCATGATCGACCTGCTCGAGGAGGCCCGGCTGGTCGAGCTCCACGAGCGGCTGGCAGGCCATCACCGGGGCGGGCATTCGCCGGCCGCGCTGTTGGGGGCTGCGAGCGCCGCCGGCTACCGGGCGCTGGGCTGGTCGGGTGACGGGGACCGGCAACCGGGGCCGGGGGGTCTCGCACCCGGGAGCCCGGCCGATTTCGTGGTCCTCGACCGTGGGTCCGTGCGCCTCGCCGGCGTCGACGTGGCCGAGGGTGTCGCCGGCCTGATCTTCGCCGCCACCGCCGCCGACGTGACCGACGTCGTCGTCGGCGGCCGCACGATCGTCCGGGGCCGAAGCCACGTCGCGATCCCCGACGTCGCCCGCGACCTGCACCGGGCGATCACGTCCGCGTGGGCGCGGACGTGAGGCCCGCCGGGCCCTCGCCAGACCGCGGGGGCGGCGACAAGTGACCGCGTGGGATCTCCTGGTCGTCAACGCGGCCGTCGCCACGATGGACCCCGGCCGGCCCGTGCCGTACGGCCTGGTCGCCGACGGCGCGGTCGGCGTGACGGACGGCCGCGTCGCGTGGGTCGGGCGAATGGCCGACCTGCCCCCGGGCACCGCCGCCACCCGCTCCCTCGACGCCGCCGGCGCCCTCGTCACGCCGGGGCTGGTCGACTGCCACACCCACCTGGTGTTCGGCGGCGATCGCCTCGCGGAGTTCGAGGCCCGGCTGTCGGGTGCCAGTTACGAGGAGCTGGCCCGGCGGGGCGGCGGAATCGCCTCCACGGTCGCCGCCACCCGGGCGGAGGGCCCGGGCGACCTGGCGCGCTCCGCAACCCGCCGGGTCGAGCACCTGTTGAGCGACGGCGTGACCACCGTCGAGATCAAGTCGGGCTACGGGCTCGACCTCCAGACCGAGCGCCGGATGCTGGAAGCGGCCCGCCGGGTTGGCCAGGAGCTACCCGTGCGGGTATGCAAAACGTTCCTCGGCGCACACATGGTCCCGGAGGAGTACCGGGGCCGGCCCGACGCCTACGTCGACCTGGTGTGCGGCGACATGGTCCCGGCCATCGCAGCGGCGGGCCTGGCGGATGCGGTCGACGCCTTCTGCGAGCGCATCGCGTTCTCGGCCGAGCAGGTGGCGCGGGTCTTCGCGTCCGCCCGCCGGCAGGGCCTGCCGGTCAAGCTCCACGCCGACCAGCTCTCCGACGGCGGCGGGGCGGCGCTGGCCGCCTCGTTCGGGGCCCTGTCCGCCGATCACCTTGAGCACACGACGCCGGCCGGCGTTCGGGCGCTCGCCGGCGCGGGCACCGTCGCCGTCTTGTTGCCGGGCGCCACCCACACCCTCGGGGGGTCGGATCGCCCACCGGTGGCGGCGCTGCGGGCGGCCGGCGTGCCGCTCGCGGTTGCCACCGACGCCAACCCGGGGACGTCGCCGCTGCTGTCGCTGCGGCTGGCGTGCAACCTCGCCTGCGTGCTTCTCGGCCTCACCCCGGAGGAGGCACTGGCCGGCGCGACCCGGAACGCCGCCCGGGCGCTGGGCCTCGCGGGCACGGCCGGGACACTGGCGCCCGGCACGGCCGGTGACCTGGTGATCTGGGACGCGGGGCGGCCGCCCGAACTGGTCTATTGGCTCGGTGGAGACCTGGCCCGCACGGTCGTGGTGGCCGGCGAGGTCGTCCGCTCGGCGTGATCGCTCGCTATCCGCCCGACTCGGAGCGCCGCTTGAGGCCGTCGGCCTCCATCTGGACGTAGCGGCGGCTGCGGGAGCCCGTCAGCCGGGACACGACCGGGGCCAGGAACCCCTCCTGGTCGAGCGAGAGGGTGACCGGCACCCGGCCGTCGCGTGCGGGCGCCAGGCGGTGACCACCGGTGGTCGTGACCCCGGGGACCCTCGATGTCCAGTTGAAGACCTCGCCGGGTGTGTACTCGGTGACCTCCCACACCAGGCTCGGCATCCCGGGTTGCTTGACCCGCGCCCGGCTGCCGACACCGAAGTCGCCGGGGTCCAGCCGCTCGACCGCCGACACGGAGGCGGTCCACTCCGGCCAGCGCTCGACGTCGCTGAGCGTCGACCAGATCAGCGCGGGGCTGGCGGCGATCTCGATCGAGACCTCGTGGTGCATGGGGATCACTTTCGCGTAGTGGCTGCCTGCCTCTCGGCGGCGTCGCCGGCTCGGGGCCCGCGGTCCCGCCAGTTCACCACGGCGAACGTGACGGCCAGCGCCAGGTACACCAGCAGCACCGTGGTGATTCCCGCGTGGTCGGCCACCACGCCCGCCACCAGCGGGACCAGCACCGCGACCTGGGCCACCGCCGACACCACCGCCGAGGTCGTTCCCCCCTGTCCGGGACGGAGCGTCAGCACGCGGGCCTCGAGCGAGATCCAGGCCAGGCTCACCGCCGCGCCCACACCCGCGGCGCCCAGCGCGGCGACGAGCGGGTGCGCAGCCAGCACGATGGCGCCGACGCCACCGACGAGCAGGGCGGCCGGAGCCCGGACCGTGATGTCCGGACGCTCGACCCGTGACGCCCAGGCGGCGGCCGCCACGCCACCGGCGAGGCCCATGCCCGCCGTGAGGGCGGCCATCCCTGCGGGCTGGCCGCGGGTGGCGACCAGGTAGGCGATCGCGAAGGCGAGGAACGGCTCGTCGAACACGTCGACCAACGCCGACAGGAGGCCCAGCCGTAGCACGCGCCGGTCACGCAGCACGGCGACCACGTCACCGTGTGGCCGCGCCTTGCCGTCGGGCCCCGCACGCGGTGGACGGCTCGGGGCCGGCAGCGGCTGGCTCGCCAGCAGCAGGCCGTAGCCGGCCATCCCCACGCCCGCGACCACGAACGCCGCCCGCCAGCCCAGGCCCGTGGCCAGGCAGGCCGCCAGCAGTGCGGGACCAGCCAGGTCGCCAATCGCCCCCAGGAGCGTCGCCCTGGCCACGGCCAGCTCGATCCTGTCGCGCGCCACGTCGACCAGCGCCACGTCGGTGGCCCGGACCATGGCGTCGCCGGCGAAGCCCATCAGCGTGATGGCCGCCACCAGCATCCAAAACCCCGTGCCGGCCGCGAACAACAACAGGCCGGCGGCGTACCCGAGCGCCCCGCCGGCGGCGATGATCCTCCGGCTGTGGCGGTCGGCGAGTACCCCGAAGACGCCTCCGACCACCCCGATGCCGGGGTAGAGGCCCAGGAGCACGGCGGCCCGCGTGTAGCTCAGGTCGAGGTCGCCACGCAGGGGCTCCAGCGAGCCAAACGGAAGGAACGCAACCGTCTCGTCGGCGAAGCTGGCGGCGAGCAGCGACACCACGAGGGCCGGCGGTGCCGCGGTTGCGATCTGGCTAGTTCACCATCGGAGGCGTGAGCGCACGGGCAGCAGGCTACTGGGGTGGCTCGCAACACGGCGCCGGAAATCGACGGCCCCGACGCCGCTGGCTGGGTCCTCGTCCTCGCCGCAGCTACGGCTGCGCCTTCGTCCTGCGTCCTTACCAGCGACGCCGGATGGCTCGCCGATTTCCGGGCGAGCGTTACGACCCGCCCCACTGACGGCGACACCCGGGCCCACCCGATCGATTATGAAGAGGCCATGATCGTGCTGGTGACGGGAGGTACGCGGGGCCTGGGGCGTGGCCTGAGCGAGGCGTTCCTCGACCAGGGCCACGACGTCGTGGTGTGCGGGCGGACGGCGCCCGACGCGCTGCCGACCGGCGCCACAGGCGAACGGGCCGCCAGCTTCGTCGCCGCCGACGTGCGTGATCCCGACCAGGTCGAGGCCCTGGTGCGCGCGGTCGTCGACCGGCACGGCCGGCTCGACGTCCTGATCAACAACGCCGGCGGCTCCCCACCGGCCGACGCCGCCACCGCGTCGCCCCGCTTCGTGGCGGCGATCATCACGCTCAACCTGGTGGCCCCCTTCGTCGTCTCCCAACGGGCGAACGAGGTGATGCAGAAGCAGCCAGACGGCGGCTCGATCATCAACATCTCGTCGCTCTGCGGCCTGCGCCCCTCCCCCGGCACCGCCGCCTACGGGGCCGCCAAGGCGGGGCTGATCAACCTCACCGAGAGCCTGGCCGTCGAGTTCGCCCCCAAGGTCCGGGTCAACTGCGTGACCGCCGGCGCGCTCGAGACCGACGAGCTGCACAGCGCCTATGGCGGCGACGCCTACTTCGAGGCGGTGGCGGCCACGGTCCCTCTGGGGCGCATGGGCCGGCCGCCGGATGTCGCGAAGGCTTGCCTCTTCCTGGCGTCGGAGGCCGCGTCGTTCATCACGGGCGCCAACCTCGTGGTCCACGGCGGCGGCGACGATCCGCCCGCGGTGACGGGCGACGGGTGACCGTCCAGGCGCTGCGATCGCCGTCGTATCGCGAGGCCGTCCTCTGGCAGGAGCAGGCCACGTTTCCGGACGTCCCGGCGTCGCCACCGCCGCCATCGGCGGACTACGTGGTGGTCGGGGCGGGGTACGCGGGGCTGTCGTGCGCGCGCGAGCTGGCCCGGGCGGGGCGCTCGGTCGCAGTGCTCGACGCCCACGCCGTGGGCTGGGGGGCCAGCAGCCGCAACGGCGGCATGGTGATCCCCGAGCTGAAGGCCGGCCCGGCGGCCCTCGGGCGCGCGTACGGCCACCTGGGGCGGCGCATGTACGACGAGGCCAACGAGGCGTTCGACCATGTCGAGGGCCTGATCGCCGAGGAGTCGATCGAGTGCGACTACCGCCGGACCGGCCAGCTGTACCTCGCCCACGCCGAGCGGGTGGTGCCGGCGTTGCGGGCCTTGGCGCGCGAGCACGGCGACGAGCTGGGCGAGCCGGTGAGGTTCGTATCCCGCGATGCGCTCGGCGACGAGGTGGGATCGGCCGTATACGCGGCTGGCGTGGTGATGGAGCGCACCGGTGGGCTGCACCCGGCGCGCTTCCACGCCGGCCTGCTGCGCCTGGCCCTCGCCGCCGGGGCATCCGTGCACCCCGCGACGCCGGCGACCGCCATCGACCGTCGACCGGGCAAGGCTGCCGGCTTCCGCGTTGCGACCCCCCGTGGGGCGGTCGACGCCGCCGCCGTCGTGGTCTGCACGAACGCCTACGCCGATGGCCTGCTGCCCGAGCTGCGCCGCCGGGTGCTGCCCGTGGGGAGCTTCATCATCGCCACCGAGGTGCTCGGTCCGGACCTGGCCCGCTCGGTCAGCCCGCGCGACCGCATGCTCGTCGACAGCAAGAACTTCCTCTTCTACTGGCGGCTGACGCCCGACCGTCGCCTGGTGTTCGGCGGCCGCCGGAGCCTGGCACCGTCGACGATCCCGCAGGCCCGCGACTTCCTCTACCGGTCGATGCTCCGCGTCCATCCCCAGCTCGCCGGCGCGCGCATCGACCGGGCCTGGGGCGGCAACGTCGCTATCACCCTCGACCGCCTTCCCCATGTCGGCCGGCTCGACGGGGCCTGGTACCTCGCCGGCTGCAACGGCTCCGGGGTGGCGCTCAACACCTGGCTCGGCGCCCGGATGGCGCGCCACCTGCTCGGTGACGCCGCGCTGCCGTCGTTCGCGGAGCTGCGGCACCGCCCGGTGCCGCTGCACACCGCCCGGGCCGCCTACCTGCCGCTGGTCGGGCTGTGGTTCCGCTGGCAGGACCGGGGGTTCGCGGGTTGATCCGTCAGGGCGAGGGAACCCGGTCGACCACCTCGTCGGTGTGCTCCGCCATGCGGGCGCAGTGGGCGCAGCAGTAGAAGCGGCCGCTCACCTCGGCGCCGTGGCCGATGACGGCGCAGCCGCAGTGCTCGCACCGGGGCGCCAGGCTGGAGATGGCGCACTCGAAGCTGTCGAACGTGTGCCGATCGCCAGCCGCGATCACCTCGAACGACTTGTCGTAGTCGTTCCCGCAGACCTCGCACTCGGCCATGGGACCACCTTTCCGTCGTCGGAGCCACGTGCGGCCCGGCCTGTTCGCTACCCGCCGGGCACCGTCGCTACGCAGCCGGCGGGCCGCGAAGGTTCCGATTCTGTAGTCCTACCGATGGGGCTCGGCGAGGGCGGGCTTACCGTCGACGACGTCGTCATCGTGGCGGAGCGGGTGCTTGACCCGGGGCCCGCCCCCGGGTGGCACCGGCCCGACGACCGACGTGTTCCCGGTGGGGTCAGTGGCTGACCATCACGTGCTTGAGCTCGGTGTAGTGCTCGATCGCGTACAGCGACATGTCCTTGCCGTAGCCGCTCTGCTTGAAGCCGCCGTGGGGCAGCTCCGACACGAGGGGGATGTGATCGTTGACCCACACGGTGCCGAACTGCAGCGCCCGTGACATGCGCATCGCCCGGCCGATGTCGCGGGTCCACACGCTGGCTGCGAGGCCGTAGTCCACGTCGTTGGCCCAGGCCAGGGCCTGGTCCTCGTCGCTGAAGCGCTGGACGCTCACCACCGGGCCGAACACCTCGCGTTGCACCATCTCGGAGTCCTGCCCCGGGTTCGCGACCACGGTCGCCTGATAGAAGAAGCCGGGGCCGTCGATCACCTCGCCCCCCGCCACCAGCTCGGCCCCCGCCTCCACCGCGCGGCTCACCATGCCGGCCACCCGCTCCCGCTGGGCCGCCGAGACCAGGGGTCCGACGGCGGTGTCCTCGAGCGTGGGATCGCCGACGTCGAGGCCGCCGACGGCGTCGCCGAGGTCTCCGAGCAAGCGGTCGTAGACGCCCGGCCCGGCGACCACGCGGCACGGCGCGGTGCAGTCCTGGCCGGTGTTGTAGTAGGCGTTCTCCGCTAGGCAGCCGACCAGGGCCTCGACGTCCGCGTCGTCGAACACCAGCACCGGCGCCTTGCCGCCCAGCTCCAGGTGGACCCGCTTGAGCGAGTCGGCGGCTTTGCGCGCGATGAGTTTGCCGGTCTCGACGTCGCCGGTGAGCGACACCATGGCCACCCCCGGGTGGCGCACGAATGCGTCGCCCACCGTCTCGCCCTGCCCGCACACCACGTTGAAGACGCCCGGCGGGAAGATGTCGGCCGAGATCTCCGCCAGCCGCAGGGCGGTCAGCGGGGTCAGCTCGGACGGCTTCAGGATGAACGTGTTGCCGGCTGCGAGCGCGGGGCCCAGCTTCCACGTCGCCATGTTGAGCGGGTAGTTCCACGGCGCGATGCCGACGCAGACGCCGATCGGATCGCGCCGCAGCATGGAGGTGTATCCATCGAGGTACTCGCCCGCGGCCTGGGTCTGGAGCGTGCGCGCCGCCCCGGCGAAGAAACGGAGGTTGTCGACGGTCAGGTCGAACTCGAAGTCGATGATCGAGACGGGCTTGCCGACGTTGGTCATCTCGATCTGCTTGAGGTCGTCGATGTTGGCCTGGATGGCGTCGGCCAGGGCGAGCAGCTTCTCGCTACGCTCCCGCGGCGTGGTGGCCCCCCAGCTGGTGAACGCCTCCGCGGCCACGGCGACCGCAGCGTCAGCGTCGGTGGCGTCGCTCGACGGCACCTGCGCGATCGTCTCGCCCGTGGCGGGGTTCAGCACCTCGTCGGTGGCGCCCGTCGCGGCGGGCTTCCACGCCCCGCCGATGAAGTTCTCGTGCGGCACGGTTCGTCTCCCCTCCGTTGCGTCCGCCCAGAGCTTCCACCGGTGACACACGGCCCCGCAAGCGATTCCGTTGCAGGCCCGTGAAATGACAACAGGATCGGTTGCAGAGTCGCCGATAGTCCGCGAATCTTCCTGGTCGGACGGCGGGGTGTAACACAAGGGGGGGTCTGACCTGGGCGACGACACCACGCTGAGCAGCGAGGCCAACTCGCCGGAGGCCACGACGGCCGACGCGGCCGAGGCGGCGGCGGGCGCGGTCCCGGCCGCGTCGGTCATCGAGTTCGACCACGTGACAAAGCGCTTCGGCGACTTCGTCGCCGTCGACGACGCGTGCTTCGACATCGCTGCGGGCGAGTTCTTCTCCTTGCTCGGCCCGTCCGGCTGCGGCAAGACGACCACCCTGCGGATGATCGCCGGCTTCGAGGAGACGACCGAGGGCGCGGTCCGGCTCGAGGGCACCGACGTCTCCCGCACCCCGCCGTACAGGCGCAACGTCAACACCGTCTTCCAGCACTACGCGCTGTTTCCGCACATGACGGTGTCGGAGAACGTGGCCTTCGGGCCGCGCAGCCGCAAGCTGTCGAAGGCCGAGACCGCCAAGCGGGTCGAGGAGATGCTGGCGGTGGTCCGCCTCGACGACTTCGCCCGGCGGAAGCCGGCGCAGCTGTCCGGCGGCCAGCAGCAACGGGTCGCGCTGGCGCGTGCCCTGGTCAACTACCCGAGCGCCCTGCTCCTCGACGAGCCGCTTGGCGCCCTCGACCTCAAGCTGCGCCAGGTCATGCAGTTCGAGCTCAAGCGGATCCAGCGGGAAGTCGGCATCACCTTCGTCTACGTGACGCACGACCAGGAAGAGGCGCTCACGATGAGCGACCGCATCGCGGTCATGAACGGCGGGCGGATCGAGCAGATCGGCACCCCCGTTGACATCTACGCCCGCCCGGCGAGCGTGTTCGTCGCGGGGTTCATCGGCCAGGCCAACCTGTGGCCCTGCCGGGTCGTCGGCGCCGCGCCCCCCACCGCCGACGGGTCCCCGGCCTTCGACGTCGAGGCGCTCGGCACCACGATGGCGTCGGCCTGCGGCGACGTCCGCATCGAGATCGGCAGCACCGCGACGCTGATGGTCAGGCCGGAGCGCGTGCGCATCACGACGGACGAGCCGGCCGGCGTCGGGGCGGTCCGGTCGACGGTGACCGACCTCACGTTCCAGGGACCGCTGGTACGGCTCCTGCTGGCGGCGGGCGAGGACTCTGCGATCGTCGCCCAGCTCGGCCACGAGGTCGACCTGCCGCTCCTCCGCCCCGGCGACGAGGTGTGGGCGAGCTGGCCCCCCGATGCGTCGCTGGTGCTGCCCGCCGCCGAGATCCCCACGGCCGAGGACCTGGAGGAGCTGTTGGACGGCACCTGACCGCCGTTCCGCCGTCCCCCGGTGCCGATGCCACCAAACCACTACCGCCATAACCGCCGCACACGGAGGAGTCACCATGGCTGGGAGCAAGAGACCACGACCACGTCCGGATGATCCGTTCGTCCAGTTCGCCGCCCTGCGGGCCACTCGACGCCGCTTCCTGGGGCGGGGCGCCGTCACCGTCGCAGGCATCGCACTGGTGCCGCCGTGGCTCGCAGCCGCCTGCGGTGGCGACGATGACGACGACACCAACGCCGCCACCGGTGGCGGCACGACCGACAGCTCCAGCGACACGCTGCGTGTCTCCAACTGGCCGCTCTACATCGCCGAGGGTTTCGTCGACCAGTTCCAGGATGCTTCCGGGCTGAGGGTCGACTACAAGGAGGACTTCAACGACAACGAGGAATGGTTCGCCAAGGTCAGGGACCCCCTCGACCAGGGCCAGGACATCGGCGCCGACCTGGTGGTGCCCACCGACTACATGGCCGCCCGCCTGATCCAGCTGGACTGGCTGAACCCGCTCAACGACGACAACATCCCCAACAAGTCCAACCTGCGGCCCGACCTGCTCGATGCCGCGATCGACCCGGGGCGCCGCTACACCCTGCCGTACATGTCGGGGCTGGTCGGGCTGGGGTACAACCGCCGCCTCGCCGGCCGGGAGATCACGAGCGTGGACGACCTGTGGGATCCCGCGTTCAAGGGCCGGGTGTCGTTGTTCTCGGACAAGCAGGACGCCCTCGGCATGGTCATGCTCGCCCAGGGCGACGATCCGTCCGACCCGAGCACCGAGGCGGTCCAGAAGGCGGCCGACAAGGTGGCCGAGGAAAAAGCCAAGGGCCAGATCCGGCGGTTCACGGGCAACGACTACATCGACGACCTGGCGGCCGGGAACCTGGTCATCGCCCAGGCGTACTCGGGCGACGTGGTGCAGCTCCAGGCCGACGACCCCGACCTCGACTTCATCGTGCCCGAGGCCGGCGGCACCACCTTCGTCGACGTGATGGTCATTCCCGTGACGACCCGTAACCAGCTCGGCGCCGAGGAGTGGATGAACTATGTCTACGACCGCGCCAACTACGCCCAGCTCGTCAACGAGGTGCAATACGTGCCCGTGCTGAGCGACATGACCGACGAGCTGGCCAAGCTCGACCCCGACGTGGCCAACAATCCGCTGATCAACCCGCCGGAGGACGTGATTGCCCGGCTCTCCTCGTGGCCGGCGCTCACCGACGAGCAGGACGGCGAGTACACCACCATCTACGCGGAGATCACGGGAGAGTAGCTGTGGCGGGGGCGGCCACCAGCGGGCGCCGGCGCAGCCGCGTGGCGCCGTACCTGCTGGTGGCGCCCGCCCTCGCCTACCTCGTGGTCTTCTTCGTGGTGCCGATCTGGTCGCTGTTCCGCACGTCGCTGTCGAGCAACGCCGGCTCGGTGTTCCTCCCCGAACTCAAGTTCACCTGGGAGTGGTCCAACTACGGGGATGCGCTCAGCGACTTTCGCCACCAGATCGTCCGCTCGTTCTGGTACGCAGCCGTGGCGACGCTGGTGTGCCTGGTGATGGCGTATCCGCTCGCCTACGTCATCGCCTTCAAGTCCGGCCGCTACAAGAACCTGCTGCTCGGACTCGTGATCCTGCCGTTCTTCGTCACCTTCCTGGTGCGGACCCTGGCCTGGAAGACGATCCTCGCCGACGACGGCTGGGTGGTCGACGCGCTCGACACCGTGGGGCTCCTGCCCCGCGAGGGCCGCCTGCTCAGCACCAGCTGGGCCGTGATCGGCGGGCTCATCTACAACTTCGTGCCGTTCATGGTGCTCCCCCTGTACGTGAGCCTGGAGAAGATCGACCCCGCCCTGCTCGAGGCCGCCCGCGACCTCTACTCCAGCAGCTGGCGGGCCTTCCGCCGGGTGGTGCTGCCGCTCTCCATGCCCGGCCTGCTGGCGGGAAGCCTGCTCGTGTTCATCCCGGCGAGCGGCGACTTCATCAACGCGGACTACCTGGGCAGCACGCAGACCCGGATGATCGGCAACGTCGTCCAGCAGCAGTTCCTCGTCGTCAAGGACTATCCCGCGGCGGCGGCGCTGAGCTTCCTGCTGATGGCCATCATCCTGGTGGCGGTCCTCGCCTACACGTGGGCCCTCGGCACTGAGGACCTGGTCTGATGGCCGCGCCCACTATCGAGGCCCGTCCCGCCGGCGACGTCGCACGCGTGCCCCCTGCGGCCGCCCGTCGCCGGGGCCGACCCGGCCGGCTCGGCGACCTCGTCCTGCGGCTGGTCGCCGGACTGGTGCTGGTCTACCTGTTCATCCCCATCGCGGTGATCATCGCCTTCTCGTTCAACGACCCGGCGGGGAAGTTCAACCTCACCTGGAAGGGCTTCACACTCGACAACTGGGCGGACCCGTTCCGCTACTCCCAGCTCACGGACGCACTCTGGACCAGCCTGCAGGTGGCGGCGCTGTCGACCGCGGTGTCGATCGTGCTGGGCACCCTGGTGGCGGTCGCGCTCGTGCGCCAGCGCTTTTCCGGCGACAAGCTCGTCGAGACGTTCCTGGTGCTGCCGCTCACGGCCCCCGAGGTCGTGATGGGCGCCTCGCTGCTCACGCTGTTCCTCGACCTCGGGTGGAACCGGGGATTCGGCACCATCGTGATCGCCCACATCGGCTTCGAGGTCAGCTTCGTGGCGCTCACGGTGCGGGCGCGGGTGCGCGGCCTCGACTGGACGCTCGAGGACGCGGCGATGGACCTGGGGGCGCCGCCGCTGCGCACCTTCCTGCGGGTCACGCTGCCGATGATCGTTCCGGGGATCGTGGCCGCCGCCATGCTGTCGTTCGCGCTGTCGCTCGACGACTTCATCATCACGTTCTTCAACAGCGGCTCGACCGTGACCTACCCCCTGTACGTCAACGCCGCCACCAAGGCCTCGCTGCCGCCGCAGATCAACGTCCTGGCCACGACGATCCTGCTCGTGAGCCTGCTGCTGATCGGCCTGGTCACGCTCTGGCAGCGCCGGCGCCTCACGACCTGACCACCTGACCGCCCCGACGACCCACCCCGCCCACCAAGGAGCATCCGTCGTGATCCAGTCCCCCGATGATCTCCAACGACTCGCCCGCGAGCACCTCTGGGGCCACTTCTCGCGTCTGACGCCCGGCGTCGACGGCGTCACCGTCATCGAGCGTGGCGAGGGGTGCTACGTGTGGGACCACCGCGGCAAGCGCTACCTGGACGGGCTGGCGGGGCTGTTCACCGTGCAGGCCGGGCACGGCCGCACGGAGCTGGCGCAGGCGGCGTCGAAGCAGGCGAGCGAGCTGGCCTACTTCCCGATCTGGACGTACGCCCACCCCACCGCCATCGAGCTGGCCGCGCGGCTGGCGCAGCTCGCGCCCGGCAACCTCAACCGGACGTTCTTCACCAGCGGGGGCAGCGAGGCCGTGGAGTCGGCCTGGAAGCTGGCCCGCCAGTACTTCAAGGCGATCGGCCAGCCCCAGCGCACGAAGGTGATCGCCCGCGACCTCGCGTACCACGGCACGACCATGGGCGCGCTGTCGATCACCGGGCTGGCGGCGTACCGCACGCCGTTCGAGCCGCTGGTGCCGGGGACGTTTCACGTCGCCAACACCAACCGCTACCGCTGCCGCTTCTGCGCCTCCGCGCCCGCCTGCACGCTGGCCTGCGCCGACGACATCGAGGTCGCCATCGAGCGCGAGGATCCGGCAACGGTGGCCGCCGTCTACCTCGAGCCCGTGCAGAACGCGGGCGGCTGCTTCACCCCCGACCCGGCGTACTTCGCGCGGGTGCGTGAGATCTGCGACCGGCACGGGGTCCTGCTCGTGTCCGACGAGGTCATCTGCGCGTTCGGCCGGCTCGGCGCCATGTTCGGCGCCGAGCGTCTCGGGTACCAGCCCGACATGATCACGATGGCCAAGGGGCTCACGTCGGGCTACTCGCCGCTCGGCGGCGTGATGGTCGGTGACCACATCGCCGAGCCGTTCCTCGAGCCCGGCGCCTCGTTCCTCCACGGGATCACGTTCGGCGGCCATCCGGTGAGCTGCGCGGTCGCGCTGGCCAACCTCGACGTGTTCGAGTCGGAGGACCTCGTCGGCCGCGTGCGCGGCTACGAGGCCGAGTTCCGCTCGGCGCTGGAATCGCTCGCCGACCTGCCGATCGTTGGCGAGATCCGCGGAATGGGGTACTTCTACGGCATCGAGCTCGTGAAGGACCAGGGCACGAAGGAGTCGTTCGACGACGACGAGTCGGAGCGGCTGCTCCGCGGCGTCCTGACCCCCAAGCTCCTGGAGCTCGGCCTCATCTGTCGCGCCGACGACCGGGGCGACCCCGTCATCCAGCTGTCGCCGCCGCTGGTCGCCGGCCCGGACCAGTTCGACGAGATCGTGGCGGCCATCCGCAACGCCCTGGTGGAGGGCATGAGCGCGGTCGTGCGCCGATGACGCTGGTTGTCGGGGTCCCCACCGAGATCAAGGAGGACGAGGCCCGGATCGCCATCACGCCCGACGGCGTGCGCGAGCTGAACGCGCACGGCATCGACGTCCTCGTCCAGTCCGGAGCCGGCGCGGGTTCGAGCCTCGACGACGACACCTTCCGGCGGGCGGGGGCCGAGGTCGTGGCGGAGGCCGCCGAGCTGTGGGAGCGCGCGGAGCTGATCTGCAAGGTGAAGGAGCCGCAGCCCAGCGAGTTCGAGTACCTCCGCAAGGAACAGGCGATCTTCACCTACCTGCACCTCGCCGCCTATCCGGCCGTGGCCGACGCCCTGCTGGAGCACGGCGTCACGAGCATCGCCTACGAGACCGTGCAGTTGCCGTCGGGCGACCTGCCGCTTCTGGCCCCCATGAGCGAGGTGGCCGGCAGGATGTCGGTGCAGATCGGGGCCCACTTCCTCGAGCGCCCCCACGGGGGCCGGGGGCTGCTGCTGGGCGGGGCCCCGGGCGTGCGTCCCGCGCGCGTGGTCGTGCTGGGCGCGGGCAACGTGGGCTGGAACGCAGCCTGGATGGCGGCGGGCCTGGAGGCCGAGGTCGACCTGCTCGACAAGAACATCGACCGCTTGCGCCACGTCGACCAGATCCAGATGGGGAGGATCACCACGCTGGCCTCGAACCGGGGCCAGGTCGAGCGGGTGGTCTGCGAGGCGGACCTGGTGATCGGCGCCGTGCTCGTCGCCGGCGGCCGCGCCCCGATCGTCGTGACCGAGGACATGGTGCGGTCGATGAAGCCGGGCTCCGTCGTGGTCGACATCGCGATCGATCAGGGCGGCTGCGTGGAGACGTCGCACGAGACGACGCATTCCGAGCCCACGTTCGAGCGCCACGGGGTCCTGCACTACGCGGTCGGCAACGTGCCGGGCGCCGTGCCCCACACGTCGACCTACGCGCTCACCAACGTCACGCTGCCCTACATCGTCGAGCTGGCCCGTCAGGGGGTCGCCGAGGCGGTGCGGGAGGACGCACCCCTGGCCCTCGGCGTGAACACCGTGATGGGCCACCTCGTCAACCCCGCGGTGGCCGAGGCCTTGGGTCGGCCGCCGGTCGACCTCGAGTCGGTCCTGGCCGAGTCGTGAACGACAAGCCGCCGGTCGTCCTCGACGACATCGACAAGGCGATCATCCGGGAGCTGCAGCTCGACGGCCGCACGCCCTACGCCAAGCTCGGCCCGGCGGTGGGTTTGTCGCAGGCGGCGGTGCGCCAGCGCGTCCAGCGCCTGATCGAGAACGGCGTCATGCAGGTGGTGGCGGTGACCGACCCGCTCATGCTCGGTTTCAAGCTCGAGGCTCTGATCGGCGTCAAGGTCGACGGTGACCTGCGGGCGGTGGCGTCGAAGCTGGCGGAGGTCGACAACGTCGACTACGTCGTCGTCACCACGGGTCGCTTCGACCTCGTGGTCGAGGTCGTGTGCCGCGACCACGAGGAGCTGCTCCACCTCATCAACGACGTGGTCCGAGCCGTCCCCGGGGTCCGGGCCACCGAGACGTTCACGTACCTGCACCTCGAGAAGCAGACGTACTCCTGGGGGACCGGCTAGCGCGCGCTAGCGCCGACCGCTCGAGACGGCGGCGTTGACGCCGGCCCAGAAGTCCTGGACCAGGGGTGACGGTGCTGGCGACGTGGCCTGGCGTTGGGTGAACAGGATGCCGGTGACGCCGGTCCCCGGGTTGGACCGCCACGTCGTACCGATGCCACCGTCCCAACCGATGCCGTAGGGGAGGGGCTGGTTCGACGAGCCGGTGGCGGGCACCGCCAGGCCGAGGCCCCATCCCCCGTGTTGGCCGAGGAACAGGGTCGTAGCACTCGCCGGTCGGCCAGCTCAGGGACCAGGTCGTCGATCGGGTCGCCGAGGCCGAGGAGGCCCTCTTCGACCAGCGACATCGCGGCGGTTGCCGTTATCGGCTTGGTGAGCGACGCGATCCGGAAGATGGCGTCGCGTGCCAAGGGGGTGTCGTCGGCGATGGACGCCGTGCCGATGCCGTCCACGTGGACGTCGGCGCCCGAGGCCACGAGGGTGACGAACCCCGGCAGGCGGCCGGCGGCGACATGTGCCGCCATCGAATCGTGCAGGCGCCCGAGGCCGGTCCTCGAAAGCTGGTTGGCGGCGGGTTCGTTGCTGGTCGGCAGGGTCGGCTCCCAGGTCGGCACCCACTGGCGGTCCGCCGAGCACCGGCGCGCGGGCCAGGGATCGGGGCCGGTGGCGCGGACGTCACTGAGACGTCAGGAGCAGCTCCAGCACGACGACGTCGAGCCAGCGGCCGAACTTGCGGCCCACCTCGCGTTCGGTGCCGACGATCTCGAACCCCGCGGCCTCGTGGAGGCGGACGGAGGCGGCGTGGTCGCCGACGACGCGGGCGAACACCGCGTGGAACCCGTGGGCGGTGGCGACCGCCAGCAGCTCGGCCAGCAGCGCCCGACCGATGCCGCGCCCGCGGTGGTCGCGGTGCACGTACACGGAGTCCTCGACGCTGGTTGCGTACGCCGGCCGCTTCCCCCAGGGCGACAACGACGCGAACCCCACGACCCCGGCGGCCTCGTCCTCGGCCACGAGCACGGCGTGGGCGCCGCTCCGGGCGGACAGCCACTCACGCTGCTCCTCGATCGACCGCGGGACGAGATCGAAGGTGACGGTCGAGGTGGTCACCTCGGTGTTGTAGATCTGCCGAGTGGCCTCGGCGTCCTCGGGCCGCGCCAAACGGATCGTCAGCCGGGGCACTGGGTTCCGCGATCCAGGGCACGAGGTCATCGGTTCCATTGGCGGAACCTATTGCCTCGTCCCCGACGTGGCGGAACCGGTTACCTCGCCTCGCCTGGCTAGTCGGCGGCGAGCGCGGGCTCGACGAGGGCCAGCTCTCCGGCCAGAGCTTCGAGGCGGGCCCAGCTGGCGATCGCCTCGTCGTCGGTCAGGAGCAGCACCTGCAGGTCGCCCACGAGTCCCGGCAGCAGCTCGAGCAAGAGGGGCACGACCGCCGGCTCGAGCTGGTCGAACGTCTCGTCGAGCAGCACCGGCGGCCGTGTTCCCTTCGCATTGGTGGCGGTGGTGAGCTGCGACACGATGGTCTGCGCCAGCGCGACGGCGTCGTCGTCGGACAGGTCGGGCGCGCTGGACGAGAGGGACCGCAGCGCGGCGATGTGCTGGCGCAGCCGCGCCGCGGCCTGGATCTCGGTGCGATGGTCGGTGGCCCAGTTGACGTCGGTGTCGCCCGCCAGCGCCCGCCAGGTGCGCGCGGCGTCGCCCCGACCCGAGCCCAGCCCGAGGAGATCGTCGGCCGCGCCCCAGAGCGCCACCTGGTCGACCGCGGACAGGGCCCGAACCGCGTCGTTGCGGGGACTGCGGCTGCGCAGGTCGTCGGCGGAGATGCGCGTGATGGTCGTGCGGCCGAACTGCCCGCTCAGCAGGTCGACGCGGCCGTCGAAGCCACGGTGTTGGGCGGTGACGTCGGTTGCGGTGGCGACGTCGATGACCCGATGGGGTCCCGAGGCCGGGCGCAGCACCACGAGCCGCCGCCCGGTGTCGTCGACGACCTCGGCATGGACGCCGCGCACGGTGCCGTGCAGCGCGCCGGCCAGCAGCGACCCGAAGGCCGCCCGGGCGTCGGGCGGCATGCCACCCAGCACGGTCAGTCGCGGATGGAAATCTACGGACGCGGCATCGCCGTCGCCCTCGACAATCAGGCGGTCCACCAGCACGAAGGGACTATCGGCGCGTCCCGGGCCCGGCTTGAGGGATTTCTTTACAAATGTGTCGCGAACTGGCAACGAGACTACGGAGCGCGCGTGGGCGGGCCGCTTACGCGGTCGAGCGGTTGTGGTTGGGTGCCGCCGAGCAGGCGACGGTAGGCTGTGCCGTCCTGGTCATTCGGGCCAGGCCCCCTTAGCTCAGTCGGCAGAGCACAGCCATGGTAAGGCTGGTGTCGTCGGTTCGATTCCGACAGGGGGCTCGCACGATGCGCGGGTGTGCCGCGCTTCCTCCGTGTCACAACGCAATTCGCCGATGGCGGCGTAGCTCAGTTGGCAGAGCACCCGGCTCATAATCGGGTTGTCGCCGGTTCGAGTCCGGCCGCCGCTACTTCTATAACTGTCATGTCAGGAGATCCGCAGGATGGCTAAGGAAAAGTTTGAGCGGACGAAGCCGCATTTGAATATTGGGACGATGGGTCATATTGATCATGGTAAGACGACGTTGACGGCGGCGATTACGAAGGTGTTGGCGGAGTCGAACCCGAATGTGGAGTTCACGGCG
>JBKOUY010000020.1:0-21225 GCA_046723645.1 Actinomycetota bacterium
TCCTCGGGCTGGGCCTGCTCGGACTCGGCCTCGTCGGGCTGCGGCTCCTCGGGCTGGGCCCGCTCGGACTCGGCCTCGTCGGCCTGCGGCTCCTCGGGCTGGGCCTGCTCGGGCGGCGGCTCCCCGGCCTGCGGCTCCTCGGGCTGGGCCTGCTTGGACTCGGCCTCGTCGGGCTGCGGCTCCTCCGGCTGGGCCTGCTCGGGCTGCGGCTCCCCGGCCTGCGGCTCGTCGACCTGGGCCTGCTCGGGCTGCGGCTCCTCCGCCTGCGGCTCCTCTGGCTTCGTCTGCGACCTGTTGGTCTTCGCCTTGACGCCGTCGGCCTGCGCCGCAGCCTCGGCGGCCGGCGCGGGCGCCGCCGCAATGACCTGTGCGAGCTGCTCCGTGAGCCGGGCGCGGGCCCCGGCCAGCCGAGCACCCAGGAGCTCGGGAGCGAGGCCGAGGATGCGGGCGGCCGCCCCGGGCGAGAAACCCTCGCGATCGACCAGCACGACCGCCACCCGGTCGGTCGGCGCCAGGCTCGCCAACGCCTCGACCACGCGCGCCTGGCGGTCCTGCGCACTGCCTCCCGGATTCGATCCGTTGCCGCCGGCTGGTGCGGCCTGCACAGGCGGCTGCATCGCCCCGCCAGCCGCATCGCCCGCACCCGGCGCATCCGCCGCAGCGGGTGGCGGGGCGCCGACGCGGGTGCCCTCACGTCGCAACCCGTCGATGCAGGCGTTGTAGACGACGCGATAGAGCCAGCCCGACGCGTCGTCGCGACCGTTGATGCGGACGACCTCTCGCCACGCCTTGACGTACGCGACCCGGAGCACGGCGTCGACGTGCTCGGGATCGAGCAGCAGGGCGTGCGCGAGCCCCCGGAGCCGCCAGTCGTGGCGGGTCAGTAGCGCGCGGAAGGCCCTCCGGTCACCCTGTTGGGACCGTCGGATGAGGCGGGTGTCGGTGACGGACGAGTTCCTGGCCATGTCGAAGAGCGGCTTTCGCCCCGTGGCATTCCACCACACCCCCGACCCCCCATTGCGACACCCCATCCGTTGCCATGGGGCGCGACACGCAGAACGGGTCGGTGGAGCTCAGCCGAACGTCGCCAGGGCGGGCACGGCGTCGCGGGCGAAGTCGGCGATCGACCCCGGCCACAGGCCGGCCACGATCGTGACGATGACGCACACCGTCAGGGCAATGGTGGCGCCGGTCGGGACGGCGATCCTGGGGCCACCCGCAGGCGCCTCCGCTCCCTCCGTGTCGACCGGGTCGGCCATGTACATGCTGACCGCGATCCGCAGGTAGATGAACGCGGCGATCACGGCGCTGAGCATCGCGACGGCCGCGAGCCAGGTCGACCCCGCGTCGATGGCAGCGTTGATCACGTAGAACTTTGCGAAGAAGCCCGACGTCAACGGCACACCGGCCTGGGCGAACAGGAACAGCGCCAGCACGAGTGCCAGCACCGGCCGCGACCGGGCGAGGCCCCGGTAGTCGTCGAGGCTGTGGTGGCCATCGCCCCGGCGCCCCACCAACGTGATGATCCCGAACGTGCCGGCGATCAGGAACACGTAGGTGGCCAGGTAGAACAGCGCCGCCTCGACACCCTGGTCGGTCGCGGCCTGCACGCCGACCAGCACGTAGCCCGCGTGGGTGATCGAGCTGTACGCCATCATGCGCTTGACGTCGGTCTGCACGACGGCGAGGACGGCGCCGACCAGCATGGTCGCGACGGCGACTGCGTAGATCAGCGGCTGCCAGTCGACGGCGTAGGCGCTGAAGGCGAGGTCGAACACCCGCATGAGGCCTGCGAAGCCCGCCACCTTCACCCCCGACGCCATCCACGCCACCATCGGCGATGGGGCCCCCTGGTAGACGTCGGGAGTCCAGAAGTGGAACGGCACGGCGGCCACCTTGAACCCGAGGCCCACCAAGAGCAGCGCCAGCCCGGCGAGGATCAGGCCGTCCTCTGTGAGGGCGTTGGTGCTGAACGTCTCGAGGATGGTCACCAGGTTGGTGGTACCGGTGCCGCCGTAGATCATGGCGATGCCGTAGAGGAAGAACGCCGAGGAGAAGGCGCCGAGCACGAAGTACTTCATGCCCGCCTCCTGCGACGTCACGCGCCGGCGGTGCATCGCCGCCAGCACGTACACCGCCATCGACAAGACCTCGAGACCGAGGAACAGCACGATCAGATCGTTGGCGTGGGCCATGATCACGCCGCCCGTGGCCGACAGGAGCAACAGGACGTAGGCCTCGACGCCCTCGAGGTGCTCACGGCGCAGGTAGTCGTCGATGAACAGGGCTGCCAGGATCACGGCGGCGCCGAGCAGGAAGGTCACGAAGGTGGAGAAGCCGTCGACGCCGACCGTGCCGGCGAGCGTCGAGAACGGCCCCTGGCTGTCGTCGTTGACCTCGAGCCACAGCGGGATGGCGGCGCCCATCGATCCCAGCGCCACCAGGCAGGTGAAGATCGTGTAGCCGACCGTCGATCGGCGGCTGTGCACGAACGACGACACCAGCATCAGGGCCAGCGCGCCGCCGACCAGCACCAGCATGGGGGCGGTGGCGCCCCAATCGACACCGGGGCGCGCGATGGGCGTCGGATCGACCGGGAGGGGTTGACTCAGCGATCCCAGGATGCCGATCATCCGCCGGCCTCCTCGCCGCCGCCCTCATTCCCGGCCTCGTCCCCGGCCGTCACCGCCGGCCCCTCGGTTGCGACCGGCGGCTCTGTGTAGTCGCTGTTGGCCTCGACGTGCTCGATCAGTCGATCGACGGAGGGCTGCATCCGTTCCAGCACCGGCTTGGGATAGATGCCCAGGAAGACGATCAGCCCCAGCAACGGCGCCATGACCAGTCCCTCGCGCCAGTTCATCTCCGGGAAGTGGCGGTTCTCGTCGTCCGGTTCCCCGTGGAACACGCGCTGGTAGGCCCACAAGAGGTACAGGGCGGCGAGGACCACCCCGGTGGCGGCGATCACCGCCCACCATCGGCGGGTCAGGAACGACCCGATGAGCACCAGGAACTCGCCCACGAAGCCGTTGAGCCCGGGCAGCCCGATCGACGACATCATCACCACGGTGAAGACCACGGCGAAGATCGGCGCCGCCTTCTGCAGGCCCCGAAGGGCGACGATCTCGCGCGTGTGACGCCGGTCGGAGATCATGCCCACCAGGAGGAACAGGGCGCCGGTCGACAGCCCGTGGTTGACGTTCTGGATCAGCCCGCCCTGGAGGCCCTGGGTGGTGATGGCGAAGATGCCGAGCACGATGAAGCCGAGGTGGGCGACCGACGAATAGGCCACGAGCCGCTTCAGGTCACGCTGCATGGTCGCGACGACGGCGCCGTAGATGATGCCGATCACGCCGAGCGTCACGAACACGGGCGCGAAGAAGGACGCGGCGTCGGGGAACAGATAGAGCCCGAAGCGGAGCAACCCGTAGGTGCCCAGCTTCAGCAGCACTCCGGCCAGGATCACCGACCCCGCCGTGGGGGCCTCGGTGTGGGCGTCGGGCAGCCACGTGTGCAACGGGAACAGCGGCACCTTCACCGCGAATGCCAGGGCGAAGGCCAGGAAGATCCAGCGCGCCGCCGTCCAGTCGAGTGGGTTCGCGCCGGCGGAGTTGTCGGTCACGGTGCGGGACTCGGCGATCTGGACCAGGTCGAAGCTCAGCGGCACGTCGGCCTGCAGCTCCGCGACCCGGTCCTCGACGGCCGGCGGCACCGCCTGCGGGTTGTCCTGTTCGGCCAGCAGCGCCGCGGCTTCCGCGCGGTTCTGATCCTCGACCCCGTCGCGGTGGAGGTACGCGAGGGCGACGATGCCGACGAGCATCAGCGCCGAACCGAACATCGTGAACAGGAAGAACTTGACGGCGGCGTAGACCCGACGTGCGTAGCCCCACCCCCCGATGAGGAAGTACATCGGCACCAGCACGATCTCGAACATCACGAAGAACAGGAAGAGATCGAGCGCCACGAACACGCCCAGACAGCCGGCCTCGAGCACCAGGAGCCAGGCGTAGTACGGCTTCGCGTCGTGCGACGGCGTCGACCCCAGCATGGCGATCGGGAAGAGCACCGCCGTCAGCACGACGAGGAACAGCGAGATGCCGTCGACCCCCAGGTGCCAGGAGATCCCGAAGTCGCCGATCCACGAGCGGTTGGTCTCGAACTGCATCCCGGCGTCGTGCTTGTCGAACGCCGCCAGCACGTAGAGCGCCAGCGCTGCGGCCCCGGTCGAGAACAGCAGCGCCACGCCGCGGTGGAGCTCGGCGCGCGCGCGGGGGATCAGCGCCACGGCCACCGCCCCCGCCGCCGGCACCAGCACCAGCGCCGTCAGCACCGGGAAGTCGGGCGAGCTTTGTTGAGCGAGCAGCATCGGGCCCATCAGAACGACACCCTCGTGATGAAGTAGCCCAGGACGATCACCACGCCGATGGTCACGCCCAGCGCGTAGGAGCGGACGAAGCCGGTCTGCACATGTCGCAGGCGCCGGCCAGCGTCACGCACCACCGAGGCCACGCCGTTCACCGCGCCGTCGACGACGTGGGCGTCGAACCAGGCGACGGCCTCGAACGACTTCGTGCCCGGCCCGCCGACGAATGCGGTGACCGCCTCGTCGTAGTACCACGCGTGCGCCAGCGCCTCGGGCTCGCCCGCCCGCACCCGCCGGAACAGGTACACGACGGCAGCGAGGACAATGCCGACCACCCCCGCGCCGACCGCGATCGCCGCCAGCGCCACCTTGAGGCCGGTGGACACCGCGATCTCGGCCTCGTTCGCCCGCAGCACCGGCTCGAGGAAGTGCTCGAGGAAGTGGACGTCGTCGCTGAACGGCAGGTTGATCACACCGGCGACGATCGAGAGGATGGCAAGCACGACCAGCGGCGTCGTCATGATCCAGGGCGACTCGTGCGGCTCGGCGTGCTCGCCCGCGGGGCCGTGCGCGCCGATTGCTGTGGTGGGGTCGGCCGCCACCGCTGCCTCGCCGGCATCGTCTGCCTCACCCGGCGTGGTGGCGCCCGTGGATCGGCCGCCCGACCCCGCCAGTGCCGGTTGCGCGTGGCTCACGTCGGCAGCCTCCGCGTCCTGCCAACGCGGCTCGCCGAAGAACACCAGGAACACCTGGCGGCTCATGTAGTAGCCCGTGAGGAGGGCCGTCACTAGCCCGATGGCCCAGAGCGCCCGCCCGTCGGCACCACCGCTGCCCCAGGCGAACAGGAGGATGTCGTCCTTCGACCAGAAGCCGGCGAACGGCGGGACCCCGGCGATCGCCAGCCAGCCCACGATGAACGTGGCGGCCGTCAGCGGCATGAACTTTCGCAGCCCGCCCATGCGGCGCATGTCCTGCTCGCCGTCCAGCCCGTGGATCACCGATCCGGCGCCGAGGAACAGCAGCGCCTTGAAGAACGCGTGGGCGATCATGTGGAAGATGGCCGCCACGTAGGCGCCGACCCCCACGGCCAGGAACATGTAGCCGAGCTGGCTCACCGTCGAATAGGCGAGCACCTTCTTGATGTCGTTCTGGGCGATGGCGATGGTGGCGGCCACGAAGGCCGTGATCACGCCGACCCAGGCGATCACATCGGGCACCCAGTCGTAGCCGGCGCCCAGGATGGGATTGACCCGGGTCATCAGGAACACACCGGCGGTCACCATGGTGGCGGCGTGGATGAGGGCGGACACCGGCGTCGGGCCGGCCATGGCGTCGGGAAGCCAGATGTACAGCGGGATCTGCGCCGACTTGCCTACGGCCCCCATGAACAGCAGCAGCCCGATGGCCGTCGCCGTCACCGGCGCGATGGCCGGGACGCGGTCGAACAGCCCCTCGTAGTTGAGCGTCCCCACCGTGGCGAAGGTCAGGAACATCGCGAGCAGGAAGCCCACGTCACCGATGCGGTTGGTGATGAATGCCTTCTTGCCGGCGGTGGCGTTGGCGTCGGACGTGAACCAGAACGCGATCAGCCAGTAGGAACAGGCGCCAACGCCCTCCCAACCGAGGAAGGTGACCAGCAGGTTGCTGCCGAGCACCAGCATCAGCATCGAGAAGACGAACAGGTTCATGTAGGCGAAGAAACTGGGGAAGCCCTCGTCGCCGTGCATGTAGCCGATCGCATACATATGGATGAGGGCGCTGACCCCGGTGATGAACAGCGCCATCGTGATCGACAGGGGATCGGCCAGGAACCCGACGTCGACCCGCAGCCCGCCCACCGGCACCCAGGCGAACAGCGTCTGGGTGAACTGGCGGCCCTCCTCGGGCTCGTCCAGCAGGCCGAAGTACACGACCACCGAGGCGACGAAGCTGCCGGCGCACATGAGCGTCGCCACCCAGCCGGCGGCGGGTTCGCCGAGCCGCTTGCCGGCGACCAACAGGATCAGGAACCCGGCCAGCGGCAGCGCGGGGATCAACCACACGACGTCGAGCACGGCGGGTCAACCCTCCAGGATCGCGACGTCGTCGGCGGTGGCGCCCGGTCGCTTGCGCAACAGGGCGACGATGATGGCCAGGCCCACCACGACCTCGGCCGCGGCCACGACGAGCACGATCACCACGATCGACTGTCCCCCTGTGTCGCGCACCATGCGCGAAAACGTGACGAAGGTGAGGGTCACGGCGTTGAGCATCAGCTCGACGCACATGAACATCACCAGTGGATTGCGGCGGATCAGCAGCCCGAACGCGCCGATCGAGAACACCGCGGCGCCGAGGACCAGGTACCAGGCGGGTGTGACCTCGACGGCGACTGTCATCTTGCCTCCGGCGAAGCCCCGGCGCCGGCGGCGCCTTCGCCACCTCCGGCACGTTCGACGCCTCGTTGGTCGGGTGCACCCGCGGTGACGGCTTCGGCCATTGCCGGGGACTCCGACACCTGCTCGTCGTCCAAGCCATTGGTGACGCCGGCGCGGGCCTCCGCCCTGGCGATCCGGTCGGTGACCTCGGCCTGGCGCTCGGCCTGACCGGGATCGACGATCTCTTCCTCACCTCGCACGCGCCGCGAGAGCAGTACGGCGCCCACGACCGCGATCACCAGTAGGAGCGAGGTGATCTCGAAGGCGTAGAGGTAGCGGGTGAACAGCGCCTCGCCCAGCTGGTTGATGTCGGGAACCGACTCGTCGACCTCGCCGACCGCACCGGTGGCGTCCCAGCCCGTGCTGGCCAGCGCGGTCAGCACCAGGCCCAGGACGCCCGCGGCCACCACGGCGGCGGTCACCCGCTGGCCGCCACCCAACGGTTCCACGCGCAGGTCGTCGACCCGGTCGACGCCCAGCAGCATGATCACGAACAGGAACAGGACGACGATGGCGCCGGCGTAGACGATGACCTGGACCGCGGCCAGGAAGTTGGCCAGCTGGGCGACGAACAGCACGGCGATGCCGAACAGCGTGCCCACCAGCGACAGCGCCGCGTGGACCGGGTTGCGGCTCGCGACGACGCCCACCGCCCCGGCCAGGCAGGCGAGGCCCGCGACCGCGAACACGATGAGCTCGGTCACTGCTCCCCCTCGCCGACGTGGCCGAGCTCGTCGACGGGCGTGTCGACCGGGTGGCCACCCGGCTCGTGCGGATGGCTCAAGATGACGTCGGCCTCTGTCGTGTCGACCTCGCTCTCGGGACGCGACTGGCCCACCTCCGGCGGCCGGACGCCGAAGCCGAGGTCCCCGGACCACGCGACCCGGCCCTCGTACGCGGCCGCCCCCGAGGGTGACGTGGCCCGGACCCAGGCCGACGTGTTGGGGATGATCTCCTCGGCGTCGGTCCAGTCCTCCCAGGGAAGTTGCCGCGGCTTGCCGTCGTCGTCGACGACGAGCTCGGCCTTGGTGTAGATGGCGTCCTCGCGGTTGGCGAAGCTGAACTCGAAAAGCTTGGTCTCGGTGATCGCCTCGGTGGGGCACGCCTCCACGCACAGGTCGCAGTGGATGCAGCGCAGGTAGTTGATCTCGTAGATGTAGCCGTAGCGCTCGCCGGGCGAGACCGGAGCCTCCGGCGGGTTGTCCGCGCCGCGCACGTAGATGCAGCGGGCCGGGCACACGCCGGCGCACAGCTCGCACCCGATGCACTTCTCCATGCCGTCCTCGTAGCGGTTGAGGACGTGGCGCCCGTGGAGGCGGACGGGCTTGACGCGCTTGCCTCCCCGGTCCTTCACGTAGTCCCGCGTCAACCGCTCCTCGAACAGCTTGCGGAACGTCACCTTGAACCCGTCGAGGTAGCCCATCAGTGCTGGCTCCCGTGACGGGCGTGGGTGGATCGCCGGGTCAGCGGCGTTGCCGCTGGCGGGTCGCCCCCAAGAAGGCGAGGACGAAGGCGCACACCTTGCGGTGCGGCGAGGACGAGGACGCAGCCGGCGGCGTCGCTGGCCGGCGAGGCATGTGCGACGGTCACGGGAGGCAGCACTAGGCTATGACCTCTTCGGTGGGGGACTCCTGGCGGCGCTGGGCGACGGCGACCGCGCCCGCCAGCCCCACGTATCCGGCCACCAGCGCGACGAACGACACTGCCACGACGGCGGCCATGTTCCAGTCGGCGTCGCGACCGATGTTGATGGCCCCGAGCAGCAGGACCCAGCCGAGCGCCAGTGGGATGAGCGCCTTCCACCCCAGGTTCATGAGCTGGTCGTACCGGAAGCGCGGCAGGGTGGCGCGGATCCAGACCTGGACGAACAGGAACACGAGCAGCTTGACGGAGAACCAGATCAGCCCCCACAGCCAGTGCGGCAGCACGTCGAACGTCGGTCCGGCGGGGCCGCCGAAGAACAGCACGACCATGATCGCCGACATCGTGATCGTGTTCATGAACTCGGCCAGGTAGAAGAGGGCGAAGCGGAACGACGAGTACTCCGTGTGGAAGCCGCCGACTAGCTCCTGCTCGGCCTCCACGAGGTCGAACGGGGGCCGGTTGAGCTCGGCGGTGCCGGCGATGAAGAACACCACGAAAGGCACCAGCCCGGTGGCGATGACGTTCCAATGGGGGATCGGGATGACGCCGAACAGGTCGTAGCCGTTGCCCGCCTGCGTCGCCACGATCTCGTGGGTCGACAGCGATCCGGCGAGCATGACGACGGTCACGGTGGCCAGGCCGAGCGCCGCCTCGTAGCTGATCATCTGGGCGGCGCCGCGCACCGATCCGAGGAGCGGGTACTTCGACCCCGACGACCAGCCGGCCAGCATCACTCCGTAGGTGGCGATCGACGACATGGCCAGGAACAGCAGCACGCCCACCGGCGGGTCGGCCAGCTGCAGGTACGTGTCGTGCCCGAACAGGCTGACGACGCCCTCGCGGTCGCCGTCGAAGGCACCGGCGATGGGAATGATCGAGAAGGTGACGAACGCCGGCACGACTGACAGAAATGGCGCCAGGATGAACATCCGCCGATCGGCCTTGGCGGGGATGTTGTCCTCCTTGAGGATCAGCTTCAACCCGTCGGCCAGCGTCTGCAGGATCCCCCACGGCCCGGCCTTGTTGGGCCCGATGCGGTTCTGCAGGTCGCCGAGGACCTTCCGCTCGAACCAGATCATCAGGATCACCGAGCCCAGCAGCAGCCCGAAGGCCACCGCTGTCTTCAGCAGGACGATCAGGACCTCGGCGAGCCCGATGCCGCCCTCGAGCAGGGGATCGAGCGCAATCATGGGCGTTCGACCCTGACGTCGGTAACGGGCGTGTTGGCGTCGATGAGGACGTTGGCGCGGCCGCCGGCCTTGTTGGCGTCGAGCGCGGCCACGCCCCGGGGTACGGCGGGGTCGGGGCCGGTCGCCACCGTCACATGACCGCGGCTGGACGTGACCCGCACGTCGTCGCCGGAGACGATGCCCAGCCGGTCGAAGTCCAGGGGGTTCAGCCGCAGTGTCGCCCGCTCGGCCAGGCCGGCCAGCGACGGCGAGTGCTGAACCAGCGTCCCCCGGTCGTAGAGCTTCCGGGTGACGACCAGGCGGAGCGAATAGGAGTCGAGCAGCGGTGGGTCGATCACCCGCCAGTCCGGCACCGGGATACCAGGCTGGGGCTCCGCGGACGACCCCTCGCTCTCGCTTCCGCCGGGCCCGGCGGCTCCGGGTTCGGCGGCCTCAGCGTCGGCGTCGCCTTGATCCCCGCCGTCGAGATCGTCGGCCGCCGACGCGGCCTCTGCGCCCGGGTCCGGGCCGAGTTCGTCCGGCGTCTCGCCGTTGCGCCGCCCTGGCAGGGACACCAGCACGCCATCCTCGCCGCCAGGGGACGCGAGATCGTGCACCAGCCCCGCGAACGCGGGCGCCACGGCGTCGATCTCCTTGCCGATCTGCTCGGTCGACTCGAGGCCCAGATCGGCGCCCAGCCGGAAGGCGAGGTCCGCCGCGACCGCCCAGTCGGGCTGGGAGGTACCCGGCGGCGTGACGATCCGCGCCAGCGTCGAGACCCGGCCCTCGAGGTTGGTGGTCGTACCGTCGACCTCGGCGTAGCCAGCTGTGGGTATGACCACATCGGCCTGCCGGACCGACTCGGTCAGGAACAGGTCGCACGCGATCACCGACCGCGCCCCGGCCACGCCGCGCTCCGCCAGGTCGCGGTCGGGAAAGTCCGCCAGCGGGTCCGCGCCCAGCAACACCAGCGTGTCGATCCTGCCCTCGGATGCGGCCCGCAGGATCCCGGTCGCGTCGAGCCCCTTGGTCTCGGGCACGGTGGCCCAGTGGCCGGCGAACCAGTCGCGACCGTCCCGGAACGTGACGCGGCCCGGCAGGACGCCGGGCGTCATGCCCAGCTCGAGGGCGCCGCGCACGTTGCCCCGGCGTAGGGCCGACAGGAACCGGACCTCCGGGTGCGCGTCGTGGATGAGCTTGGCGGCGGCGGCGATGGACTTCGCGCCCTCGGCCTGGTTCGGCCGGCCGAGCACGACGGTGACCGGCCGCTCGGCCAGGAGCGACGCCGCCGCCGCGATGGCCTCGGGCGCCACCCCGGCCACCTCGTCCTCCGCCTCCGTCGGAGCCAGGAGGGCGCGCATCAGGTGCAGCGCGTGCCCGGGGTGATAGCGAAGCGAGTGGGCCGCCAGCCGCGTGGTGCCCGTCGCGGTCGACGCCAGCTCGACGATCTTGACGTCGTCGTTGAGCACGGCGTGACGCAGCCGCAGGAACAACACCGGCAGCTCTTCCTTCGGGTCCGGCCCGAGCAACAGGACGGTGCCGCCGGGCCGGCAGGCGTCGTCGATGGTGGCCGGGGGCAGCCCGAGCACGGCCTCGGCCGGCAGGCCGTCGCCGAGCTGCGCGTCGATGTTGTCCGATCCGATGACGCCCTTGACGAGCTTGACCCAGGCGTAGGCGTCCTCGTTCGTGAGCCGGGCACCACCGAGCACCGCAAAGCCCTCGGGTCCGCTCCGCTCCAGCCCCTCCTTGATCGATGCGGCGGCCCGCCGGAGCGCGTCGTTCCACGTGGCGGACTTGAGCAACAGGCCCTCGTCCCGCACCAGCGGGCTCCTGAGCCGCTCCGACGAGTTGACGGCCTCGAAGTCGAAGCGCCCCTTGTCGCAGAGCCAGCCCCAGTTGACGGCGTCGACGTCGACGCCGAGGTAGCGCAGCACCTGGTTGCGGCTCGACTGGATCACCACCCGACAGCCGACAGAGCAGCTGGTGCACGTCGACTCGTCCTCGTTGAGGTCCCAGGGCCGGGCCTTGAAGCGGTAGGGCGTGGCAGTCAGCGCGCCCACCGGGCAGATCTGCACGGTGTTGCCGCTGAAGTAGCTGGAGAAGGGCTCGCCGGGGAAGGTGTTGACCTGGGTCTCGTTGCCCCGGTCGATGAAGCTGATGAGCGGGTCGCCGGCCACCTCCGACGCGAAGCGCGTGCAGCGGTCGCACAGGATGCAACGCTCGCGGTCGAGCATCACGAGATCGCTGATCGGGATGGGCTTCTCGAAATGGCGCTTCTCCTCGACGAAGCGGCTCTCCCCCGGCCCGTGCGACATCGTCTGGTCCTGCAGCGGGCACTCGCCGCCCTTGTCGCACACCGGGCAGTCGAGGGGGTGGTTCACCAGCAGGAACTCGAGCACGCCCTCCTGCGCCTTCCGCGTGGCCGGTGACTCCGTCGAGACGATCATCCCGTCGGAGCACTCGATCATGCAGGCCGGCTGGAGCGCGGGGCCGCGGCCGGTGTCTATGTCGACGATGCACATGCGGCACATCCCCACCGGCGTCATCCGCGGGTGGTAGCAGAACCGGGGGATGTAGATGCCGTGGCGCTCGGCGGCGGCGATCACCAGCTCACCCTTGGCCGCGGTGATGGTGCGGCCGTCGACGGTGACCTCGACAGCGGGCAGCGCCTCGGGGGCGGTGTCGGTGGTGTCGGCGGTGTCGGTCATGAGGTCGCTCCGACGGCCGGCGGCGTCGACAGGTAGGCCTTGCCGTAGACCGGGACGGTGATCTCGCCCCCGCCGCAGTAGGCGAAGAACTCGTCCCGGAAGCGCATCACCGCCGAGGCGATCGGCGACACGGCCGAGGGCCCGAGCGGGCAGATGGTGGTCTGCTTGGGCGGCCAGGTGATCTGCGGGCTGATGTTGTCGCAGATGTCGAGCAGCTTGTCGACGTCGCTGGGCCGGCCGTACCCGTCGAGCACCCGGCGCAGGATCCGCTCGAGCCAGGTGGTGCCCTCGCGGCACGGCGTGCACTTGCCGCAGGACTCGCGCGCGAAGAACCGCACCACCCGCCACGCAGCCTTGACGGCGTCGGTCGTGTCGTCCATGACCACGATGGCCCCGGACCCGAGCATCGACCCCGCGGCGCCCACGGCACCGGTCTCGAGCGGCAGGTCCAGGTGCTCCTCGAAGAGCCACGGCGCCGACGCCCCTCCGGGGATGAACGCCTTGAGCCGGTTGTCGTGGCGGATGCCGTCGCCGTAGCGCTCGCCGTAGAGCAGGTCCCGGAACGTGGTGGTGCCGAACTCGACCTCGTAGACGCCCGGGCGGTTGACGTGGCCCGACACCGTGAACAGCCGGGTTCCCAAGCTCTTCTCGACGCCGAGGGCGGCGAACGCCGCACCGCCGTTGTTGACGATCCACGGCAGGTCGGCGAGCGTCTCGACGTTGTTGACGACGGTCGGCTGCATGTAGAGGCCCTTGGCGGCTGGGAAGTACGGCGGCTTGAGGCGGGGGAAACCCCGGTAGCCCTCGAGCGACTCGATGAGGGCCGTCTCCTCGCCCACGATGTAGGCGCCGGCGCCCCAGTGCAGGATCAGGTCGACGGAGAAGTCCTCGTTGCCCATGATGTTCTGGCCGATGTAGCCGGCGGCATAGGCCTCGTTGAGCGCCTGGGCGATGCGTTCCTGGGCCAGCGCCATCTCGCCGCGCACGTAGAGGAAGGCCTGGGCGGCACCGATCGCGTAGGACGCGATGAGGGCGCCCTCGATGAGCAGGTGGGGATCCCGCTCCATGATGACCCGGTCCTTGTAGGTGCCCGGCTCGGACTCGTCGCCGTTCACCACCAGATAGCGGGGGAACACGCCCGGCGGGACGAAGCCCCACTTCACGCCGGCGGGGAAGCCCGCCCCGCCGCGGCCGAGGAGGCTCGCGGCCTTCACCTCCTCGGTGACCTCGTCGGGCGTCATGGCGGACAGCACCCGCCTGAGGCCCTCATAACCGCCGGTCTCGAGGTAGCGCTCCAGGGTGTGCCCATCGGCGAGGTCCCAGCGCGGGCTGAGGATGCTGGGGACGTGCTTGGCGTCGTCGGTCATCGCCCCTCCGGCCCATGCGGCAACGCGAGGCAATGACGAACGGTGGCGACGGGGCGAGGCACGGGCGAACGGTTGGCGACCTTCATTGCCTCGCCATCATCGGACCGATAGCCATTGCCGCCGGTCACGACGCACCCCCATCGCCGGCGCCGTCGTCTGCGCCTTTGCCGTTCCCCTCGCTGTCGCCCCTGCGGTTGCGTGCCAGCCACGGCGGCTCCACGTTACGGTCCGGCGGGGCGTTGCCGGCCCGGTCCTCGGGGAGCCACTGGCGCACGCGGCTCAGCGTCCCGTGCCGGGGGACCTCGTGCGCGAGCTTGCCGGCACGCAGGTCGTCGAGGAGGTCGTCGACGTCGTCGAGCTGGACGCGGTGGAAGTAGCGGTAGTTCACCTGCATGCAGGGGGCCTCGCTGCATGCGGCGATGCACTCGACGTCCTCGAGCGTGAACTTGCCGTCGGGCGTGGTGCTGCCCGCCTTCGCCCCGAGCCGGTGCTCGAGGTGGTGCAGCAGTTCCTCGCCGCCGACCAGCATGCACGAGATGTTGGTGCACACCGTGATCACGTAGTCGCCCACCGGTTCGCGCTTGAACATCTCGTAGAACGACGCGGTACCGAGCACCTCGGCCGGCGTCACGTCGACCAGTTCGGCGATGTGCTCCATCGCCTCCTCGGTGAGGTAGCCGTCCTGCTCTTGCGCCAGGTGCAGCAGCGGGATCAGGGCCGAGCGCGGGCGCGGGTAGCGGGCGATGATGTCGTCGGCCACGGCGGTGTTCTCCGAGGTGAACCGCGGCATCAGTTGCTCGCCGCTCTTGTCGGCTTCGCCGACGGGCCGCTCGGGCTTCGACGCCGCGTCGCCCGCTCTCGGCGGTGCGCGCCGGGCCGCTCGGGCCCGTGCACTCGCTGATCGCTCGCGCTCACCGATCGGTCTCCCCCATGATCGGGTCCACCGACGAGATGACCGCCACCGCGTCGGCGATCAGCCCGCCCCGCAGCATGTGGGGCAGGGCTTGGACGTTGACGAACGAGGGGCCCCGGATGCGCATGCGGTATGGGACGGCGCTGCCGTCGGACACCATGTAGCAGCCGAGCTCGCCCCGCGGGCTCTCGACGGCGCAGTAGACCTCGCCTTCGGGCACCTTGAAGCCCTCGGTGAAGATCTTGAAGTGGTGGATCAGCGCCTCCATGGACTCGTCGATGCGGGCACGGGGCGGGGGCGTGACCTTGCGGTCCTGGATCCGGTAGTCGCCCAGCGGCATCAGGTCGAGGATCTGGCGCACGATCGACATCGACTCGCGCACCTCGTTGAGCCGGATCGCGTAGCGATCGAAGGCGTCGCCGTAGCTGCCCACGACCGCCGCGAACTCGACCCGGTCGTAGAACAGGTACGGCGCGTCCTTGCGCAGGTCCCACGCGACGCCGGTGGACCGTAGGATCGGTCCGGTGGCGCCCAGCGCGATGGCCTCGTCGGCGGTGATGACGCCCACGCCCTGCAGCCGGGCGCGGTAGATCGGCTGTCCCGTGAGCAGCTCGTCGTACTCGTCGAGCCGGGGGGCGCAGAGGTCGAGCACGCGCAGCACCCCGTCGCGCCAGCCGTCGGGCAGGTCCGCCGCCACGCCACCCGGGCGGATGAAGTTGTGGTTCATCCGCAGCCCCGTGATCATCTCCAGCAACCGGAGCGTCTCTTCGCGCTCCCGCCAGCCGAAGAGCATCATCGACACCGCACCCAGGTCCAGGCCGTTGGTGGCCAGGAACAGGAGGTGCGATGACATCCGGTTCAGCTCGCAGAGCAGCATGCGGATCCACTGCGCCCGCGGCGGGATGTCCTCGTCGATGCCGAGCAGCATCTCTGTCGCCTGCGAGAAAACCAGCTCGTTGAAGAGCGGCGAGGCGTAGTCCATGCGGGTCACGTTGGTGGGGCCCTGGAGGTAGGTGAGCGTCTCGCCGGTCTTCTCCATGCCGGTGTGCAAGTAACCGATGACCGGCTTGCTGCGCAGCACGGTCTCGCCCTGGAGCTCCAGCATGAGCCTGAGCACACCATGGGTCGACGGGTGCTGCGGGCCCATGTTGAGGATCATCGTCTGGTCCTCGGTGACGTCCTCGTCGCCCATGGCCGCCACCTCGGCCTCCGACATCCGCAGCACCGAGCCGACCTCGCGCATCAGTTCGGCGGCGCCCGCGCCCCTGCGGGGCGTGAGCTCCTGGGATCCCTCGTACGTCCGGCTGGCGTCGTTGGAGACGGTTGTCACGGCGTCACTCCGCATCACCTGGCGTTCTGCACGCCCTTGAACTGCACGGGGATCGCACCGACGGGATAGTCCTTGCGCAGCGGGAAGCCGTCCCAATCCTCCGGCATGAGGATGCGGGTGAGGTCGGGATGGCCCGTGAACTCGATGCCGTACATGTCGTAGACCTCGCGCTCGAGCGCCTCGGTGCCCGGGTGGACGTCGAACAGGGACGGGCAGGTGGCGTCGTCGGCGGGCACCTGGACCCGCAGGCGCAGGCGCTCGCCCGTCTCGAGGGACAGCAGCCCGACCACCACCTCGAACCGCTCGGGTTCCACACCGGGGGGCAGCTCACGCACGCCCTCGTAGGCGAGGTAGTCGACGGCGGTGAGGTCGATGCAGACGCGGAAGCCCTCGTCATCGCGCAGGGCGCGGACGAGGTCGATCAAGTCCTCCCGCCCGGGGTGCAGCACCTGCTGGACCCGCGTTCGGCGGGCGCGGCTCGTCGGGCCGGGGCTGTAGCTGACCGGGTGGCCGAAGCGGGTCTCGGGTTCGGCGGGAGGCGACGCGCCCGCCTCGTCCTCTGCCGCTCCCTCGAAGCCGGACCTCGCCTCGGTGTCGGACATGGGGCGCCTCAGCCTCCGCCGACCGGAGCGGCCACGGTCTCGGGCTGGCCGTCGCGCTGCTCGACGACCACGCCCGCTCCGGCACCCGCGCCCCGGGCCTCCCGCCGGCGCAGGAGCTCACCGTTCTGGATCTGCTCGTGGATGGTGTTGATGGCGTGGATCAGCGTCTCGGGCCCGGGCGGGCAGCCGGGCGCATAGACGTCCACGGGCACGATCTGGTCCACTCCCTGGACCAGCGCGTAGTTGTTGAACATCCCGCCCGTGCTGGCGCAGACCCCCATGGACAGCACCCACTTGGGCTCCATCATCTGGTCGTAGACCTGGCGCAACACCGGGGCCATCTTCTGTGACAACCGGCCCGCCACGATCATGAGGTCGCTCTGGCGGGGCGACGCCCGGAACACCTCCATGCCGAAGCGACCGAGGTCGTAGTGGGAGGCGCCGGCGGCCATCATCTCGAGCGCGCAGCACGCCAGGCCGAAGGTCACGCCCCAGAACGAGCGCCGGCGCGCCCAGTTGACCAGGTCCTCGACCTTGGCGGTGAAGATGTTGTAATCGAGCCCCTCCAGCCCCCGCTTCATGTCCCAACCCATCTACGCGACCTCCTCGCGCTCGTGCGCGGCCGCTGGCTCGACGGGCTCGGCAGGCTCCCCGGCCGGCCCGGCCGGCTCCTCGCCCTCGGGGCGGCCCTCGAGTCCCACGCGGCGAACGGTCGTGCGCGTCGTCCGCTCGGCCGACACCATCGGCGACGCCCGGCGGGCCCGGTTCATCGGCCCCCAGTCGAGCGCGCCGTTGCTGATCAGGTACACGAAGCTCACGAACACGGCCACGGAGAAGAGGATGACCTCCACCAGTCCGAAGACGCCGAGGTTCCGGTAGATGACCGCCCAGGGGAAGAGCAGGATGATCTCGACGTCGAACACGATGAAGATCATCGCCACCAGGTAGAACCGCACCGGGAAGCGCTCAGGCGGCTCGCGCGTGGGCAGGATGCCGGACTCGTAGGGCGCGCGCTTGGCGGCGCTCGGGCGGCGGGGCGCGAGCAGCCGCGACATCACCAGGCTGATCGCCGCAAAGGCCGTCGCAAGTACCGCCATGGTGACAACCGGCAGGTACTGGCCCATGGGACTACCCCCCTCCGGTTGGGGCCGGCAGCGGCGCCGAGCGGTGCTCGGCCACCACCCGATCGCGCGCGTGAAGCATGGCGCACAACAGCCCGAACATCAGCCCCGAACCGAAGGTGATGAGCGCAGGGACCAGGCGGCGCTGGCCGAGGTCCCGCACCATCACGATCGAGATCACCTCCGCGTTGGGGTCGGCCTCGGGGGGCGGCGGCGCCTGTCCGACCACCTCCTCCTGGGGGATCGCCGGCTGGATCTGGACGATGGCGTAGTGCGGCGGGCTGGTGATGCGCAGGGTGTTGGTGATCCTGTTGGTCACCCGGTCCCAGACGCCGTCGCTCTTGCGCTCTGGCTTGCCCCCGGTTTCGAACGTGTACAGGTGCACGAAGCTCGTGGTTTCCTCGAGGCCGGGGATCACGCCCTCGGCGAGGGTGGCGTCGGCGGTCGACTGCGCCTCGGCCCGTGAGGCGTCGGAGGCGGCGAGCAGCTTCCACTCGTTCAGCTGATCGCCGAATTCCTGGTTGATCTGGACGACCTCGGCGTCGGTGGCGTCGTTGATCTCGTCGGGGGACGGCAGGCCGGACGGGTCGAGGTCATGGGCGTCGCCCAGCAGCGCCTGGGAGAGGTCGCCATGGTTGATCTCCTCGACCTCCCACGCCGGAATGCGCCCGATGGGTCCCTGGCCGGGGGGGTAGAGCCACCAGACCAGGCCGTGGATCGTCATCCAGCCGAACAGCGCCGTGAGGATGACCAGGAAGCCCAGCCGCTGCGCGAGGTTCGTGGCCAGCAGCAGGTAAACCCCGCCGCCGAGCACGACCACGCCCGTGAGCACGGCGAGGATGCCCCGGATCTGGGGATCCCAGGCGATGCCGGCCACGATCGTGGGAACGAGCGCCATGGTCAGCCCTCCCCGCCGGACGACGCGGACGAGTCCGACAAGCCGGGCCGGGGGGCGTTGGTCGTGGTCTCGGCGGGCGGCAGGCTGGCCTCGTAGCGGGCGATGGCCTCGATCATGTCCTGGGTCATCATCCCGTCGTTCTCCACGTTCTCGGTGTTGGGGTTGTCACCGAAACCGGGCATCTTCCCGCTGCCGATGCCGTTGTTCCCGTAGGCCTCGCCCTCGACGCTGCCGGTGCTGACGAAGAGCGCGAGCTCCTCGGCCGACGCGAACTGTCTCGGGACGAGCCCGCCGGTGAGGTTGGGGCCGAGCGCGCCGCTGCCGTCGGGGAACCCGCGGTAGTCGCTGAGGTCGGCGTTGGCGGGCTCGATGCTGTCGGGGATGATCGACCAGCCCCGCGTGTGGCAGCGGGCGCAGGCGTAGGCGCCGCCGGCGACCTCGAGGTTGAACAGGGCCTTCCCCGTCTCGGGGTCGCGGTAGTCGATCTTCGCCAGGGCGGCGTCGATCACGTCGTCGTCCGCCTCGCCCTGCTCGAGCAGGCCCAGCTTCTCGGCCAGCGCGACCTGGGCCTCGCGTTGGGCCTCCTCGGGCGACAGCTGGATGGACTCGAGGTAGTCGACGACGTTGGAGATCTGCTGCTCGTTGAGCGGGCCCTTGTTGACCGATGCGCCCCAGCCGGGCATGGGCGAGAAGGGCCGGCCGTAGTTGATGACGAAGGTGACCTCGTCCCGGCTGTAGCGGAGCAGCACGGTGTTGAGCGCCGGCGCCCGCCAGTTGACCTGGGCCACGAACCGGTTGTCGGCGTCCGTGATCGTGTACGGCGCCTGGCCGCCCGTGCCGTCGGGGCCGTGGCAGTTCTCGCACTGCGACCCTTCGGTGTACGTCCGCTCGCCGCGGCTGACGAACTTGGCCTGGAAGCCCTCGACCGCGCCGGACTGGCGGCTCGGCTCGTTGAGCCAGTAGAGCGGCAGGCCGACGGCGACGATCACCAGGGAGATCAGCGCCCACCGCAGGGTGCGGTCGAGCTTGCTGGTCTCGAGCTGCTCGTCGTCGAGGTAGGGCTTGCGGTTGGGCGCCAGCTCGATCTCGGAGCCGGCCTCCGCCCGCCCGCCCCTGATGTTCACTGCGACGTAGACGACGAAGCCGATGAGGATGATCGCCGCGATGACGGCGCCGACCACGGTGACCGTGCTGGCGGCGAGCACGGTCACGCCCGCGAGGAGGGGATGCATCTACTCGGAGCCTCCGCTGACGCAGTGGGGGCCCTCGGCCTCCTGGCCGGTGGTGTTGGTACCGATCGGCGGGCCCTGGATCTGTCCGGAGGTGCCGGTGTCGACGGTGACGACGTCGCCGTCGATGGTGGCCGCGAAGCGGTCCATGCCCCGCGGCGCCGGGCCGCCCCGCTTCTCACCCACCTGGTTGTACTGCGAGCCGTGGCAGGGGCACTCGAACCACTGCGAGGTCTCGCACGACGGCACGCGGCACCCCAGGTGGGGGCACTTCTGCCACAGGGTCACGATCCCCGCCTCCATGGCCGCCAGCTCGGGCGGGGAGTACACGGCCTTGGCCTTCGGCAGCGCATCCTTCGGGTACGCGGTGACCCACATGCGGGCCTCGGGGTAGTAGGCGAACCCGTTGCCGTCGGCGATCGCCTTGTTGATGTCCTCCAGGGTGCCCACGCGGATCTTGCCGCCGAAGCCGCCGGTGCCCGAGGGCCACAGCTGGGCCAGCATCGCCCCGCCCAGCCCGAGGCTGCTGAAGGCGAAGAGCGACACGATCGAGCGGTTGAAGAACTGGCGGCGGGTGACGCCGAGCGTCTCCTCGTCCGGGGGCACCCACTCGACCGGCGCCTCCTCCACCCTGACTGCCGGCAGGGACGCCTCGCGGCGGGCCAGGACGGCGGCGCGCTCGACGTCTCGCCCGGTCATCGGGGCAGCCTCGTCGTCGAGCGAGACCGGTCCGCGGTCGCGCCGGGTCGTCTCGTGGCTGATCGTCCCGGTGGCGGAGCCGGTGTCACGCCGGCGGGCGGTCGCGAACAGCAGCACACCGGCGGCCACGACCAGGACCGGGACAGCGATGGCGAGGACGGTGGTGGCGCTCACAGGTCGAAGAACAGTCCGGCGTTCCAGGGGAACACGAAGTTCTGGCCCGGGCCCCGGAAGAACGAGCCGATCATCACCAGCACGGTCCACGACATGAGGAAGATCGTGAAGATGGAGATCGCGAACTTGCGGTCCTCGGGCTTGTGGGACGGGTTGCGGTCGGTGTAGGGGGCCAGGATCAGGCCGATCAGGCCCAGCCCGGGAATCGTCACGCCGGCGACCATCGGGTGGAACATGGTCAGCAGCTCCTGGAGGCCCAGGAAGTACCACGGCGCCTTCGAGGGGTTGGGCGTCTGGTTGGCGTTGGCCAGCTCGAGCAGCGGGGCGTTGACGAACGTCGAGAACACCAGCAGGAACGCGGTGCATGCGAGCGCCGCCACGAACTCGATGCTCAACAGGTGGGGCCAGACGTGCACCTTGTCCTGCGGCACGGCCTTGACGTCCTGGATCGACCCCGACTTGACGACCGTCAGCAGCCGCTGGGTGTGGCCGCCGGGACCGGTGGCCAGTGGCGGGGCCACGGGCGCCGCGGCCGCAGCTGCGGCCGCCGGCGCGGTGGCGACCGCGGTCCCCCCGTCGCCCCCGGATTCGGCC
>JBKOUY010000217.1:0-10042 GCA_046723645.1 Actinomycetota bacterium
GGACCGCACCCGCCGCCGCGCCACGGCCCGGGCACGGCGACTGGCCGGCCACGGTGGCCGGCGCGCCGTGGCGGGCGCGGCGTCGCCGTCGCCGTGCCGGCCGACCTCGGCTGGGGACGATTCGTCGTCCGTTCCGTCGGATTCCCCGTCGGCCTCGTCGGCGGCTTTCGGGCGGGGGCGCGCCATGTGGCGGGGCTGATGGTCCTCGTTGTCGACCACCCCCGTCACTGATTCGCTGGCTCCTTGTACAGGCCCCGGCGCTCGATGGTCTCGATGACCGCCGCCGACAGCAGGTAGTCCAGCGGCCGGCCGTCGACCACACGCGCCCGCAGGTCGGTGCTGGACACCTCGAGCCTGGGCACCTCGACGCGCACCCACGACCAGCCGGGGGGTGGCTCCCCCTCGCCGCTTCCGGGCCGCTCGACCACCACGATGGTGGACAGCGCCCGGACCTCCCCGGCGCGCTCCCACCCCGGCAGTCCGACGGCGGCGTCGCTCCCGAGGATCACGTACAGGTCGAGGGCCGGATCACCGGCGAGCAACTCGGACAGGGTGTCGGCCGTGTACGACATCCCGCCCCGGTCGACCTCTATGCGGCTGGCCTCGAGCCCCTCGACGTCTCCTACGGCCGCCTCGACCATGGCGAACCGGTCCTCCGGCGACGAGATGTCGCGGGTGCCCACCTTCTGCCAGGGCTGGTCCGCCACCACCAGCAGCACGCGGTCGAGCGACAGCTCGTAGCGAACGTTGACGGCGGTCACCAGGTGCCCGACGTGCGGCGGGTCGAACGTCCCCCCGAAGATGCCCAGCCGCTCACCGGTCCGGGGTCCGGGCGCGATCCGGGCGCCGTCGGTGTTCACCGCTGGTGGTCCTCGAGACCCAACCGGACCTTGTCGGCGAGTGCTGCCAGGCCGGCGGAGACCTCCACGGGCCACACCGCGCCTTGTTGTTGCCACACCTCCAGGGACCGGAGTTCCGCCGGCAGGCCGGCCAGCGCCGCCAGGCAGCGCTCCCGGGTGGCCGACAGCGCCTCCGGCGGCTCGACCCGCCGGCCCCCGGTCATGGCACGCGCGAGCAACGGCCTCCCCCCGGCCACGTGCTCGTCGTGGAGGCCCAGGACATCACGGTCGGCGAGACGCCAGACCTGCTTTCGCCCGGGCAGGGTGACCTTCCCCTCGGCGAGCTTCATCCTCGGCCCGAGGGCGTCGTCCACCAGCTTGTACACGGCGCCCAGCGAGGGCGCGTCGCCGCTGGTGCCGAGCTGCGTACCCACGCCAAAGGCGTCGATCGGCGCACCGGCGGCGAGCAGATCGGCGATGCGGTGCTCGTCGAGGTCCCCGGACGCGAGGATCTCGACGTCCGCCAGCCCCGCCGCGTCGAGGATGGCGCGCACCTCGACGGCCAGCCGGCCCAGGTCCCCGGAATCGAGGCGGACGGCGGAGATGCTGACGCCCTCATCGGCCAGTTCCCGGGCCACCTCGGCCGCGTGGCGGGCACCACCCACGGTGTCATACGTGTCGATCAGCAGGACGGCGTGCTGCGGGAAGCTGCGCGCATAGGCGCGGAACGCATCCCGCTCGTCCTCGAACGACATGACGAACGAGTGCGCCATCGTTCCCGACAGCGGTATCCCCCAGCGCTGTCCGGCGGCCACCAGCGAGGTGCCGGCCGCACCACAGATCCAAGCCCCCCGGGCGGCGGCCATCGCGGCGTCGACCCCGTGGTCGCGCCGGGCCGAGAAGTCGACGAAGTCGCGCCCACCACAGGCGATGGCGACCCGCGCCGCCTTGGACGTCAGCATCGTGCGGCTGGCGACGGCGTTGAGCAGGAACGTCTCCACCAACTGCGCCTCGATCAACGGTGCGGTGACCCGCACGATCGGCTCGCCCGCGAAGACGAGGTCGCCCTCCGCGACCGCCCACACCTCGCCCGTGAACCGGAGGTCGGCCAGCCGGTCGATGAAGGGCGCGGGGAACAGGTCGAGCCCGGCCAGGTACTCGATCTCGTGAGGGGCGAACGACAGGTCCTCCAGGCCGGCGAGGGCGTCGTCGAGGCCGGCCGCGACCAGGAAGCGCCGCTCGACGGGCAGTCGCCGCACGAAGAGCTCGAACGTGGCCTCGTGCTCGATGCCTTCGGCCTGGTATGCGGCCGCCATCGTCAGCTCGTAGAGATCGGTGACCAGCGAGGCGGGAACGGGGGGACGCGCCCGCTCCGACCGGAGGTCGGTCATGCATCACCCTCGGGCAACCGGCTCATACAAGCGTGACCCCGGCCGCGCCCATCTCCTCGATGGCCCGCTGGCCATCCCCCGGCTCCAGCTCGACGGGCCTGGCACCGTCGACGACGTGCGTGGTGTCGTAGCCCAGCGCCACGGCGTCCAGCGCCGTCGCCCTGACGCAGTAGTCGGTCGCCAGGCCGAGCACGACGACACGTTCGATGCCGTGTACACGCAGCATCGCGTCGAGCCCGGTGCGCTCGGTATCGCCCGTGACGGGATCGGCGACCGTGAACCCCGAGTAGCCGTCCTCGCCGTTCACGCCGACACGGACCCGCTCGCCGTTGACGTCGGTCAGCCTCGGATGGAGCTCGGCACCCCACGAGCCCTGGACGCAGTGGACGGGCCAGATGCCACCGTCCTTGGCGAAGTGCGGGGTGACCGGCGGATGCCAGTCCTGGGTGTACACGACCATCGCCCCGGCCGACTGGGCTGCCTCGATCTCGCCGTTCGCCACGTCGATGACCGACTCGGCGTCACGCACGTAGAGGCTGCCGTCGGGGTCCGCGAAGTCGTTCTGGACGTCGACGACGATCAGGGCCGTCGACGGGTCATAGCGTCCGCGCTCGCTCACGCCTCAAAGGTACCCATCGCGATCCCAGGTCAGGGGGCCGCCGCCGACTATTCGTCCTCGTAGGTCCAGTCGGGTCGCTTGCGGGCCTGGCGCTCGTCGACCTCCACCTCGCCGTCGCGCAGGTCAACGAGCTTTGGCACCTGGAGCCCCCGGACCGGCACGGGCCGGCCGTCGAGCGCCTCCGCCACCTCGTCGGGGAACGCCTGCAGGATGCTCGCGATGACGCGCTGCTCCTGCACTGGCAGGTAGCAGCGGTTGCCGTCGGTCACCGACAGCAGGCGGACGGCGATGGTGTCGAGGTCCTCCGGGGTGGCGCCGCCGGCCGCGAGCACGTCCAGCCGCTCGGTGACGGCGCCGCAGCCGAGCTTGCACGCAGGGCACTGCCCACACGACTCGACGTACAGGAAGCGCGAGACCACCTGCGCCGCCTCCACCATCGACGCCGTGTCGTCGAGAACCAGGAACCCGGCCGCCCCGAGCCCCGAGCCGACCGCCGCCATCCCCTCGTAGCTGCACGGCGTGTCGAGCTGGTCGGCGGTCAGCACCGGGTTGGCCACGCCGGAGAGCACGGCCTTGACCTCGTGCCCGGGCCGGACGCCGCCACCGACACGGTCGATGACGTCCCGGAGGGGCGTCCCCATCTCGACCTCGCCCACACCGGGCCGCGCCACGTCGCCCACCACGGTGGCGACGATGCAACCGGGCGACTCGGGCGTACCCAGCGACCGGTGCCACTCGGGACCCCGCGCCAGCACCTGGGTCGCCGTCGCCAGGGTCTCGACGTTGTTGACCACGGTCGGGTTCGACGCCGGCATGGTGTCGACCACGCCCGCCGGTGAGGCGCTCCAACCGGTCGTGGGCACGGTGGCGAACAGCCCGTGGATGTAGGGCGGCACGTTGCGTGGCAGCGGCGCCTCGCCCTCGATCACCTGCAACAGCCCAGTCTCCTCCCCGTACAGGTAGGCGTCCGGCCCGAGGACCACCTGGATCGTGACGTCGCCGATTGCGCCCGATGCACTCAACTCGTCGACGGCCGCCGCCAGCCGCTCGATCTCGGGCTCGAACCGCTCCTTGACGCCGATGAACGCCCTGCCGGCGCCCACCGCGAAAGCGGCGATGGCCACCCCCTCAACGACCGAATACGGATTGGCGCGCAGGATCGCTCTATCCTTGAATGTCGAGGGCTCTCCCTCGGCCCCGTTGCACACCACAAAGGTGCGGTTTTCTTCGTCTTCCCCCGCCCCAGCACCATCCGCCGCGTCACGTACCGACTGCCACTTTCTTCCCGTCGGGAACCCGCCGCCTCCCCGCCCCCGCAGGCCCGACAGGATGACCTCCTGGATCGTGCCCCCGGGACCCAGGCCGAGCGCCCGCCGGAATCCGACGCCACCGCCACATTCGAAGTAATTGGTGACATCCGTCACCGGAGGATCGGACAACGCCACAGCGTCCTGCATGTACCCGTCTTTCCACGGCGGAGCGGCCGGAAATCCCTGGTTGGGGGAATCCCAGCGCGGTAGGTGTGGTTGAGGAGATACGAGATGAGTGATTCTGTAGGTCAGTACCTGAACGAAATCGGCCTCGTGCCCCTGCTCACCGCAGACGAGGAGCGCGAGCTGGCCCAGACGATCGAACGTGGTCGTGACGCGCAGGCGCGCCTCGACGCCGGTGAGCGTGGCCGTGAGCTGCGCAAGGCCGTCGCCGCCGCTGCCGCCGCCAAGGACCGCTTCATCCGGGCGAACCTGCGGCTCGTGGTGAGCATCGCCCGACGCTACCCCCTGCCCCCCTCGATGGAGCTGCTCGACCTGATCCAGGAGGGCAACCTCGGCCTCGAGCACGCCGTCGACAAGTTCGACTGGCGCAAGGGCTTCAAGTTCTCGACGTACGCCACCTTCTGGATCCGCCAGGCCATCGGTCGGGCGCTCGACCAGAAGGCGAGCCTGGTGCGCCTGCCCGGCGACCGTTCTGCCTCGCTGCGGGCGGCGCTCCGTCAGGCCTCGGGCGATGGCGAGGAGCTCGACGACGAGAGCGCCCGGCTCTACCGCCTCACGACTCCGACGTCCCTCGATCGCCCGGTGGGCGACGACGACGGTAGCGAGCTGGTCGATCTGCTGGCGGCCGACGTGCCCACGCCCGAGCAGGTGCTGCTCGAGCGTGAGGACGAGGAGACGCTCAACGACCTGCTCGACGTGCTGGACACGCGGGCTCGCTATGCGGTGGAGCAGCGCTTCGGCCTGACCGACGGCCGCAAGCGCAGCTACCGCGAGGTCGGCGAGGAGCTCGGCGTCACCGCCGAGGCGGCCCGCAGGCTGGTCAAGCGTGCCGTCGACGCGGTGCGCGAAGAGGCGATGGCCCGCTCGAGCGCGGCATAACTGCGCGAATCGCTTTGCCGGCCGCGGCGGGGCGGCGGCACGATGGTGCACCGTGACCAGTGACCGCGCATCCGTCCCCCCGTCCACAACGCGGCCGGCGTGGCGCGCGGACTCCTGGCGCGAACGGCCGGCCGCCCAGCAACCCACCTGGCCCGACGAGTCGGCGCTCGACCACGCACTCAAGCACCTGGCCAGCGTGCCGCCCCTGGTGTTCGCGGGCGAGGCCCGGGCGCTGACGTCCCAGCTCGCCGACGTGGCCGAGGGCAGGGCCTTCCTGTTGCAGGCGGGCGATTGCGCCGAGTCGTTCGACGCGTTCTCGGCCGACGCCATCCGCGACAAGCTCAAGGTGATCCTGCAGATGGCCGTGGTGCTCACGTATTCGACCGGCGTGCCGGTCATCAAGGTGGGGCGTATCGCGGGCCAGTTCGCCAAGCCCCGTTCGGCGGCGTTCGAGGACGTCGGCGACCGCGAGCTGCCGGCGTTCCGCGGCCACATGGTCAACGACAGCGCCCCCAACGAGGCCGCCCGCACCCCCGATCCCGACCGGCTCGTCCAGGCGTACCACCAGTCGGCGGCCACGCTGAACCTGCTGCGGGCGTTCACCAAGGGTGGCTTCGCCGACCTGTCGCAGGTCCACCAGTGGAACCAGGAGTTCGTGGCCTCGAGCCCCGAGGGCCGCCGCTACGACCGCGTGGCCGACCACATCGACCGGGCGCTGCGGTTCATGGCGGCCTGCGGGATCGACACCGCCAGCCAGCCGAGCCTCCACGAAGTCGACTTCTACACGAGCCACGAGGCGCTCATCCTCGGCTACGAGGAGGCCCTGACCCGGCGCGACTCGCTGACCGGCGACTGGTACGACTGCTCGGCCCACATGCTGTGGATCGGCGAGCGCACCCGGCAGCCCGATGGTGCCCACGTCGAGTTCCTGCGGGGCGTCGGCAACCCCCTGGGCTGCAAGCTCGGCCCCACCGCGACCGCGGGCGAGGTCCTGGCGCTGTGCGAGGCGCTGAATCCCGCGCGCGTCCCCGGCCGCATGTGCCTGATCACCCGTATGGGTGCGGATGCCATCGCCAGGCGGCTGCCGCCGCTGCTGGCCGCAGTGCGGGATGCCGGGCACCCCGTGGTGTGGGCGTGCGATCCGATGCACGGCAACACGTTCACGTCCGCCACCGGGCGCAAGACCCGCGACTTCGACGCCGTCCTGGCCGAGATCGCCGACTTCTTCGCCGCCCACTGGGCGGAGGGCACGTGGCCCGGCGGCGTGCACATCGAGCTGACCGGCGAAGACGTCACCGAGTGCCTGGGGGGAGGCGACGCCCTCGGCCACGCGGACCTCGACGACAGGTACGAGACCATGTGCGACCCCCGGCTCAACGGCCGCCAGTCGATCGACCTGGCCTTCCGGGTGGCCGAGCTGCTCGACCGGCGCTAGTGGGAGCGAATGTTGGCGCCCCGAAATGTTGACAGGGGCGCTCGGGTTTCGATTGACTGGGCTTCGGGTACCTGACCGAACTACTCATATTCCTCAGGAATTGGGGAGCGGGCCGGGCGCCGCCGCCAGCCGAGATCGGAGCACCCATGGGCCAGCGAGAGATCGATCCAGCCCAGCTCGCCGACGCCGACAAGTTCGAGGCCATACTCGGCCAGTACCTCGCCGGTGACATCGAGGAGGATGCGTTCCGCATCTTCCGCCTCAACAACGGCATCTACGGTCAGCGCCAGGGTGGGCACAACCAGATGCTGCGGGTGAAGGTCCCGTGGGGTGGGCTCTTGCCCGACCAGCTCGATCTCATGGCGGACGTCGCGGACCGGTACTCGCGGGGCTGGGGCCACATCACCACCCGCCAGAACGTGCAGTTCCACTACGTCCAGCTCGAGCGCGTACCCGAGCTGATGCGGTTGCTCGGCACCGTGGGCCTCACGTCCCGGGAGGCGTGCGGCGACACCGTACGCAACGTCCAAGGCTGCCACCTGGCGGGCGCCTGCCCCTACGAGGTCCTCGACATCACGCCGTGGGCCGAGGCGACCTACCGGCACTTCGTGCGCAATCCGCTCTCGCAGCGCCTACCCCGCAAGTTCAAGATCAACTTCTCCGGGTGTGCCACCGACTGCGGCCAGGCCATGTTCAACGACATCGGCGTGATCGGCACCACCCGCACCCTGGAGGACGGTGCCGTCGAGCGTGGCTTCCGGGTCTTCGTCGCGGGCGGCCTGGGCGCCAACCCCCATCCGGCGCTCGCCCTGGAGGACTTCACCCCGCGCGAGGAGCTGATGCCCACCCTCGAGGCGATCCTCAGGGTGTTCAACAACCACGGCAACCGCGACAACAAGCTCCGGGCCCGGATGAAGTGGCTGGTCGACACCATGGGCTGGGAGGAGCTGCAGGGACGGATCGTCAAGGAGCGGCGCCTGCTGCTGGGCTCGTCCTCGTGGCCCGGCGGCCTCCCCGAGGAGGTCGAGAAGGCCGGCGACGCCGCCGCCGGCGCGGCCGAGGGTGTGCTGCCCACGCCCATGGGCCACGGCACGCCCGTCCAGATCACGCGCCGCACGAGCAGCTTCGAGAGCTGGGACGACACCAACGTCGTACGCGGCGCCGCCAAGGGGACGGTGTCCGCCATCGCCTACGCACGGCTCGGCGACGTGACTAGCGAGCAGTTCCGGGCCGTCGCCGCGATCCAGCGGGAGCTCGGGCTCGAGGTGCGGCTCACCAACCGCCAGAACGTGGCGCTCCGCGGGCTCGCCGAGGAGCAGCTGCCCGCCCTCTACGAGCGGCTCCAGGCGATCGGCATGGCCCAACCGGGGGCGGAGCTCGTGCGTGACGTCGTCGCCTGCCCGGGCGCCGACACGTGCAACCTGGCGGTGACCCAGAGTCGCGGGCTCGCCGCGGCCATCGGTGCTCGGCTCGAGGAGGAGGGCTTGGCCGAGGTCGGCGGCCTGCGGGTCAACATCTCGGGCTGCACCAACAGCTGTGGGCAGCACCACACCGCCGACATCGGCTTCTTCGGCGCCGAGCGGCGGGCGCACGGGCGATCGGCGCCCGGCTACCAGATGCTCCTGGGCGGCTACGTGGGCCACGAGAAGGTCCACTTCGGCGACAAGGCGCTGCGACTGCCGGCGAAGGGGGCGCCCGAGGCCACGGTGCGGGTCGTACGGCGGTTCGCCGACGAGCGCACGGCCGGCGAGTCCTTCAGGGAGTGGATGGACCGTGCGGGCGGCGCCAAGGCCATCGCCTCGGGCCTCAAGGACCTGGACGAGTTCCCCACGCCCGACGAGGGGCCCCTGTTCTACGTCGACTACGACGAGACGGGCCCCTACGAGGCCGAGGTCGGTGTCGGCGAATGCGCGGGCGTGTGACCGGGTCGGGCGTGTCGAGCATGCCCAGTGCGCTGGCGGTGGACAGATGAGCTTCCTGGTCGAACCGCCGCCCCTGCCGGTCCCGCAGTTCCACGACGAGGAGCTGGCCGAGCTGAACGCGGAGTTCGAGAGGCTGCCGGCCCCGAAGATCATCCAATGGGCCGTCGACAACTACTCGCCCCACCTGTGCCTGGCGGCGTCGATGCAGGATGCGGTCCTGATCGACCTGGCCACCAGGGTGGATCCCGGCATCGAGGTCGTCTTCATCGACACCGGCTACCACTTTCCCGAGACGCTCGAGACGGTGGAGGTGGTGCGGAGGCGCTACGGCCTCAACCTCCGCATGATGACGGTGACGCCCCACGCGGAAGAGCTCTGGAAGGTCGACCCCGAGAGCTGCTGCTCGGCGGTCAAGGTGGGCCAGCTGGACCGGGCGCTGGCGGGCAAGGCGGCGTGGATGAGCGGGTTGCGCCGCGACGAGGCCCCCAGCCGGTGGGGCACCCCGATCGTGGCCCGCGACCTGCGGGGCCTGGTGAAGGTGAATCCGCTCGCCACCTGGTCGGACCTGGACGTGCAGGGCTACATCGCCGACCACGACGTGCCGGTCAACCCGTTGCTGCACCAGGGCTACACGTCGATCGGCTGCCAACCGTGCACGCAGCCGCCCGTCGACCCCGATGACGCGCGCTCGGGGCGGTGGGCCGGCCACGGCAAGACCGAGTGCGGCATCCACATGTGACGCCCTCGGGCGTCTTGTGCGGGGGAGTGGTCGCTGCGGCGGCCGAGCCCCCGAAGAGGACGCGGTAGGGGCGGGTCGGTCAGTCCCCGTCGGTCACTCGCCGTCGGTCGTCGCGTCGGCCACGGCACCGCCCGGGCGGCCGGCGACGAGCGCCACCGCCACCACGAGCAGACCGCTCGACAGCAGCACGACCTGCGACGAGTCGAGGCGGCCGAGCAGCGGCCAGGACACCCGGTCGAGCACGTCGCTGGCGATGCCGGCACCGATGGCCGCCAGCGCGAGACCAGCCCGGATGACCACGTGGAACACGGCGAACCCCAGCAACCGATCGCGGTCGCCCAGATGCTCCTGGAGCAGCTCCATCGACGTCGCCAGCACCATGGCGCAGAGCCCGCCGAAGCCGAGCGCCCCCAGCAGCGCCAGGCCGATGGCCGGGGCCTGGCTCATGGTCGCCACCACCGCACCCAGGAGGATCAGCAGCGTGCGGACCAGCGCCAGATCCCGGCGTTCGAGCTGGCGCAGGATCAACAGCCCGGCGGCGGCTCCGACGCCGAAGCACGCGACGAGCAACCCGAACTCGGTGTCGCTGGCGTCCAGGACATCGTTCACCCACACGATGCCGATGGAGAAGAGCGCGCCCAGGCCGAACGCCACCGCGGCCGCCACCGGGGCCAACCTGCGGACCAGGGGCAGCCGCAGGGCATCGCGGAAGCGGCCACCGGCCG
>JBKOUY010000136.1:0-5887 GCA_046723645.1 Actinomycetota bacterium
GGCGGGGTCGGGATGATGTACACGTCGGGAACGACCGGCCCGCCCAAGGGAGTCGTGGCGACCAAGTACGACACCGGCCCGCTCGGGCTCATCCTGGGCGCCGGCGGGGTGCAGCCGGGCGAGACGATGTACACGCCCCTGCCGCTGTTCCACGGCAACGCCCTCTTGGTGTCGGCGCTCGGCTCGATGATGATCGACGCCAAGCTGGCGCTCGCCGAACGGTTCAGCGCCTCGCGCTTCTTCGACGACTGCCGCCGCTACGACGCCGTCTCGTTCAACACGCTCGGCGGGATGATCTCGATCCTCCTGAAGCAGCCGCGGCGGCCCGACGACCCCGACAACCCCGTGCGGACGGTCCTATCGGCAGGATGCCCGCCCGATCGGTGGGAGGAGTTCGAGAAGCGGTTCGGCGTGCGCATCGTCGAGTGGTTCGGGATGGTCGACTCGCCCGGTTTCCTCCTCAACGAGGAGGGCCGGGTCGGCTCGATGGGCAAACCGATCGCGGGGATCGAGTTCCGAGTGGTCGACGACCACGACCAGCCAGTCGGCCCGAACCAGGTAGGCGAGCTCCAGTTCCGCCACCCGCTCGGGCGGATGACCCACTACCACAAGCTGCCCGAGGCCACCGAAGACGCCTACCAGGGCGGCTGGTTCCACACCGGCGACCTGGCCGAGCAGGACGACGATGGCTTCTTCTATTACCGCGGGCGCAAGAAGGAGGCGATGCGCCGGCTCGGCGAGAACATCTCGGCGTGGGAGATCGAGACGGTCGTCAACTCCCACCCTCACGTCCGGGAGAGCGCCGCCCACGCCGTGCGCTCCGTGCTCGGGGAGGACGAGGTGAAGCTGATCGTCGTCGCCCAGCCGGGCACGAAGCCGACACCGGAGGCGATCCTCGACTACTGCACCGGCCGGATGGCCCATTACGCGATCCCTCGGTACGTCGAATTCGTCGACCAGCTCCCGAAGACCGGCACCGAGCGCATCCAGTACGCCGCGTTGAGGGAACGGGGGATCACCTCCGAGACGTGGGATCGGGAGCAGGCCGGGTACAAGGTTTCCAAGGTGTGACGCGAGGAGGGTCGGCTGATGCGTGACGTGCTCGTGGCCGGGGCGGCGATGACGAGGTTTGGCAAGTACATGGACAGCACGATCCGGTCGCTGGCCGAGGAGGCGACCCGCGATGCGCTGGCAGACGCCAACGCCGAGCCGACCGACGTCGGCATGGCGTTCTTTTCCAACGCCATCGCCGGCATCCTCACCGGCCAGGAAATGATCCGCGGCCAGGTCGCCCTGCGCCACACTGGCTTGCTCGGGATCCCGATCGTCAACGTCGAGAACGCGTGCGCCTCGGCGTCGAGCGCCTTCGCCCTCGCCTGCATGGCGGTCGGTTCCGGTGCGGTCGACGTGGCCTTGGCCGTCGGGGCGGAGAAGATGACCCATCCCGACAAGGCGAGATCCCTCGCCGCCATCGGCACCGCCGTCGACCTGTTGGAGCTCGAGGAGCTGAAGCAGCGCTTGGAGCCGCCGACGGCGGACGCCGAAGGCGTGCAGGCTTCGCCGATCCCGGCAGGGACCGACGCCGGCGAGGCGGGCGGCAAGCGCTCGTTCTTCATGGACGTCTACGCCGCCAACACCCGCGCCTACATGCAGCAGAGCGGCGCCCGCATCGAGGACTTCGCCCAGGTGGCGGTGAAGAACCACCGCCACGGCGCGCTCAACCCGAAGGCGCAGTACCGCCAGGAGGTCACGCTCGACGAGGTGCTCGCCAGCCGCGAGATCTCGTGGCCCCTCACGCTGCTGATGTGCTCGCCGATCGGCGACGGCGCCGCCGTCGTCGTGGTGTGCTCCGACGACTACGCCGGCCGTCTCGACGCCGAAACGGTGCGGGTGCGGGCGTGCGCGCTCGTGTCTGGCACTGACCGCGGCCACGACACGCCGGGCGCGGTGGAGCGGGCCGCGCACCGGGCCTACGAGCAGGCCGGCATCGGCCCCGACCAGGTCGACGTTGTCGAGCTCCACGACGCGGCTGCTCCCGCCGAGCTGATCACCTACGAGGAGCTCGGTCTGTGTGGGCCCGGCGAGGGCCCGAAGCTGATCGCCTCGGGCGAGACCGCGCTCGGCGGCCGGGTTCCGGTGAACACCAGCGGCGGCCTGCTGTCGAAGGGGCACCCCATCGGCGCCACGGGTTGCGGGCAGATCGTCGAGCTCGTCGATCAGCTCCGCGGGCGGGCCGGCGACCGGCAGGTCGAGGGGGCGAGGGTCGCCCTCGCCGAGAACGGCGGCGGCTTCCTCGGCACCGACCCCGCGGCGATGGTGGTCACCATCCTGTCCAAGTAACACGACCGAGTAGAAGCGAGGGGCACGCATGGAGTTCAAACGAGTGGTCGGCACCCGGCGCAGCATCCGCTGGTTCAAGCCGTGGAAACCCGTCGAGCGTGCGAAGATCCAGGTCATCCTGGAGGCGGCGAACCGAGCATCTCGCTCGATCAACGCCGACTATCCGCGCGCCCTCGTGCTCAACCGCGACGAGTTGAAGCCCGAGATCCTCGACACGCTGCGCAACCCGACGACGAATGTCGACCTCGACCTGGCCCCGACATTCATCTTCTGGTACTTCGACGCCAACTACATCCAGGGGGCGCAGGCGCGGCTCAAGGAGCTTGTGCAGCAGCACGCGCTACCGCCGGCTCACGGCTGGTCCGAGGCCTACGTCGATGACGTCGTCTACGCCCAGGTCCTCGGTCCGATCTCCCAGGACCAGGCGGCCGTGCTGTTCATGGGCGCGGTCGAGACCGGCATCGCCATCTGCAACGCCCTCAACGCGGCCGTCGACGAGGGCCTCGGCACCTGCCTGCACGCGTTCACCGCCGCCGACACGATCAAGGAGCAGTTCAACGTGCCCGACAGCTGGGTGCCGGTGTGGCTGCAGGAGGTCGGCTACCCGCTCGAGGAGCGTGAGGCAGGCGGGCAGCGCCCCCGCCGACCGCTGGGCACGATGTTCTTCGAGGGCAGCTGCGACCAGCCGTTTGAGGAGGACCCCGAGGTCACCGCATACCTCAAGCGCGAGGGGATGATCCAGGCGCCCGGACCGTTCCCCTACCGAGAACAGGAGGTGCGCATGATGGCGAGGATGTTCGGGCTGCCCGAGTAGCTGCATCGTGACCACTTCCCAGCTGCGGGACTCGCCTGCGGTCCAGCGGTGGCTCCAAAGGGCGGGTCACCAAGATCGCCTCCTCGAGGATCTTGCCGATTTCTGTCGCTACTGCGACTCGACCCCTGAGCAGCTCGTCGCGAGCTGCCTGCGCCAGACCGCTGCCGGCACTGCGATCAGCACCAAGGGCCGGCGCCGGATGGAGGAGACGATCGAGTCCTATGTCGCCGAACGCGGTCTGACAGGACGGGACGCGATCGTCGTCGGCAACCGCATCCGCGGCTTCCTCGTCCACAACGGGGTGTTCATCCAAGGCCGGGCGGCGATCACCTGATATCCGCGGTGGCGCCGGCGTTGTTCAGGCGCTCGCTGGGTCCTCACTGAGGCTCTGGCCGACGGTGTGGTACAGCTCGGCGAACGCGACGCATCAGCCGTGGAGCTCGAGGATGTCGCCGTCCTCCACGGGGTAGTCCCGGCCGATCTGCCGTCCTTCGATCCCGTCACGCCACAGGCGGGCATAGCGAAGCCCTTCTGCAAGCTCCTTGTGAACGAGTTCGGCGACGTCGTGCACCGTCTGTTCTCGTCGGACGACGAACGGTCGGGTCAGGTCGGGCGGGCGCCCGGGCACCTTGGTGTAGACCCGAACCACGTCGAGGCGCTGGAACAGGAACGGTCCGATCTGGTCGAGACCCTCGCCGCTGACGACTGAGACGACGATCGCCGAGTACCCGAAACCGGTCAACTCCTGGAAGGCGGCGAGCTCCTCGTTGACCCCCGGGATCTGGTCGGCCTTGGTGGCCACCACCAGCGTCGGCAGGCGCATGGCGAAGGGGTCCTCGTCCGCCCCGCGAAGTGCCTCCCACGAGCCGACAAGCGTCATCTGTCGGGCAGCGAGCAGCTCGTGCAGCTCGACGGTCTGCTCGACGCACGCGGGTTCACCGAGATCGACTACCAGGAGACACCCATCGGCGGGTTGCAATGCGTTGGCGAGCCAGGGCACAGGGTGCTGCGTCGAGACCGGGGGGAGGTCGATCAGCTGGAAGGCGATGTCCTCGAAGCACAGCATGCCCGGCTGCGGGAACTGGGTGGTGAATGGGTATGGCTCCACATCGGCGTGCGAGCCGGTGAGCCGGGCATGCAAAGCCGACTTCCCCGAATTCGGTGGACCGAGCAGCGCCACCTGGCCAGCACCCTCCCGGCGTACCACGGTCGGTGGCCCCGTCCTGGCACCGCCCTTGCGGGGCGCGGCGAGCTCCTGGGTGAGGTCCTTGATGCGGGCCTTGATGTCGCCCCGGAGATGGTCGGTGCCCTTGTGCTTCGGGATCGTGCGGAGCATCTCCCGCAACCAGGCGAGCCGGTCCTCGGGAGTGCGGGCCTGCCGGTACTCAGCCTCGGCGGCCTTGTATTCGGGCGTGAGATTCGCCGGCATCTCCGGCACCACGGTAGGCCCCTGCCCAGCGAGACGCAGGGGTGATGACTCGGCCAGGACACGTGGCCATCGGCATGCCGCTGCGCCGGGTCTGCACCAGAGCTACCGCTCTGTCCAGGCGGCGCGCGATCCCGGCGCCGCGACGCGCCTGTAGGAGAACGGCGCCTCCTGGTTGAGGCCCCGTTGGACCCCGCTGGCGCGGCCACGCCGGCGGACTCGAGCCGTTGCTGCAGCGCGTTGCCCGAGATCCGCTTGCGGGCCGCCGTGCGGCTCATCGTCGGGGCCGGCCCCGGCAAGAACCGAGAGTTGTTGCTGCCCTCCGCCCGAGTTGGTCGGGCGTGAGCGGGGTGCGACAGTGACCCCCAGGCGGAGTGAGGAGGTCGGCGTGCGGCTGTATCTGGTCCAGCACGGAGAGGCCAAGAGTGAGGAGGAAGATCCCGAGCGACCGCTCACCGATCGCGGTGCCAGCGATGTGCGACGCGTGGTTCGCCAAGCCACGGGGTCTGGCAGCGTCACCGTGGAGCGGATCGTCCATTCCGGCAAGACACGAGCGCGGCAAACCGCCGCGGCCTGGGGTGAGGTGCTCGACGTCCCTGTCGAGGAGGCCGACGGCCTGGCGCCGCGCGACGACCCGGCGATCTGGGCGACGCGTGTCACCGCCCAGGCGGGAGACCTGATGCTCGTCGCCCACCTGCCGCATCTGGCGAAGCTCGCCGGACTCCTGCTGGCAGGAGACTCTGACCGCCCGATCATCGGCTTCCGGCAGGGTGGCCTCGTCAGTCTGGAGGATGGCCCAGCCGGGTGGTCGGTATGGCTCATCCTGCCGCCAGCAGCCGCCTGATCCCTGGCGTCAAGGCCAGGTACTCGGGCGCACTCGTCAGGTGTCCGGGCCGAGCGTCTCCTCGATCCAGCCGAGCGCCGCCACCGCAGCCGGGAAGCCCCGAGTGGTGATCGCGAGCACGGCGGCGTGACGGATCTCATCGGGCGCGACGCCAGCATCGAGGGCCTTGCGGGCGTTCGACCGCACTGCTCCCTCGGCGAGAGCGCCAATCGCAATCCCCAGCCGCACGAGCCGGCACGACCGGTCGTCGAGCGGGCCGGCACCGTCTGACACGCGAGCGAGCTGGTCCAAGGCCCCCGCTACCTCCGGGTACTGCTCGCGGACGCGCATGTAGATGGCTGGCAAATAGTCGCTCACGCTTCGACGATACGGAGTCGGGGGCCCGGTAGTCGATGGCGGCGCCGTGGCGGTCGTGACGTCTCCACCGCACCATCCAAACAGCCGCCTCCGACGACTTCACCGC
>JBKOUY010000066.1:0-7198 GCA_046723645.1 Actinomycetota bacterium
TGACCTCCGCATCGACGACCTCAGCAGGTGGTCGACGGCTGCAGTTGCCGGCGAGCTCGAGATCGACGGCAGGAGGCAGCGCCGCCGGGTCAGGCGGAGCGACGGACAGGAAGTGACTGGCCTGCTCCCTCCCCGACCGACAGAGGGTGAGGAAGTGGTAGGCGCCTCGATCCAACCCGGCCTCACCTGCGGCGCGCCAGTTCGCGTCGAACCGTGCGTCGGTGAAGTCGCCGCCCTCGCTCGCCTTGATGTACGCGAACTCGATGCCGTCCTCGGCGACCGCGCGCCAGTCGATCGCGCCCTGGTGGTTAGACACGTCGATGCCGTAGCGCTCACCGTCCCGCAACGGCGGGCGCCAGTTCGGCACGAACAGGAACCAGAAGCCCGCGGCGGCCGCCGCCAAGACGACGAGGATCCCGCCGCCTACCCACGGCCATCGACGCCGTCGACGGGGCACCTCCCCTCCGGCGGGCTCGGGTGTCAACGGCAGGTGCGGCTCGCCGGCTGGCGACACGGCCCCCCTCTCGGGCGCCATTCGTCAACAGGCAGGGGGTACCACGAGGCGTCCCAGTTGTTCTTGGGCCGTGGCCCGAGTCTCTGCGCTCGGTTCCGACGGCATTGGCGGCACTCCCGTCGGATCGCCACCTCCGTAGAAGACGATCAGATCGATGTTCCAGCCGTCGACCTGGGCCAGCAGCCGGTCGGCGTAGACGTCGTCGGGCTGCCCCTCCAAGCCGCCGGGCTCCGCGTCGTCGAGCGAAAGCGGGATCTCGCGAGCCGGCAAATCCGCCTTGCCCGCCGGCCAGAACATCGCATACAGCAACACGCCGGCCTCCTCGAGCCGTTCCACGGTGTCCCACGGTGCGTCGCCCGACTGGGTGTTCGGGCCGAGTGGAATGTTCGCTGCGGTCGCCGCAACGCCCGTCTGGACGGTCTCCCAGCCGGGCGCGGGACCGAAGTACGGGGCGGTGCCGCACGATGCCTCGGAGTCACCCGGGGGTGCCGTGGTCGAGGACGGCGAGCCGGTCGTAGTCGGCGAGCCCGTGGCGCATGGTGCGGGCGTCGCGGCCGGTGGCGGTGTCTCGTTCGGCATGTAGACCTTCGGTGCGCAGCCGAAGTTCGATAGGACCGAGTGGCGCACGGTTCTGCTGCCGTCGTCGAAGTTGGTGGTTGCATTGACCTCGCGCACGTACCCCATGTCGTCGACGGCGACGCGTTCGGTCGTGCCCCGGTAGCCGCTCTGTTCGAGCAGGGGAAGCGCAGCCGCGATCGTCTGGCGCTGGTTGTCGCTCAGGTTCGGAGCGTCGGCCAGTCGTGTGACGTCGATGGTGATGTCGTAGTAGGTGACCGGCACGTCGCCGACGGTTCCGGCGCCGGCGGGCTCGGCGCTCGCGATGGCCTCCTCCTCCAGGTAGAGGTACCCGCCGCGGCTCGCGATCGAGATCATGGCGAGTGCGCCCGGCCCGCGGCCGAGGGTCCCGACCACCAGGCCCGAGTAGTCGGCCAAGGGCAGGCCAGGCGTCCCCGGCCCGTAGCCGACGCCGGCGCCGCCCAGCTGCCACACATGCGTGGAGTTCACGTGCGTCGTGATCGCGCCCAGACTCGGGCTGTTCGTCTCCGCGACCATTGCGTACGGCTCGAGGTTGACGATGGCGTGCCCGGTGAACTGGTTCGTCAGCGCTCCTGACGCCTCGCACCATGTCGACCCTGTCGGGCTCGAGTCCGGGCCAGCGATGGCCGCACACAAGCTCGTCCCGGGCTGGGTCATCGTCGTGACGATGTCCATCTCGTAGCTGCCCGCGGCGGAGGTCCGCCCGACAGCCGCCCGTACGGTCGCCAGCGCGTCCCCTGGGCCGCCGCTGACGACCCGTCCGTCGTCGCCGCCGCCGTTCAGTCGCATCACGATGAGCGGCACCGACGCCAACACCGTCAGCACGCTGACCACACGCACGGCCCGACGTCGGTGCCGGCGGCGCCTTACCTGCTGCGTCACCTGGTCGGCGGTGGGTAAGTCGGGTGGGCCGACCGAGCGGCGCAGATCCCGGAGCCGGTCCTCGATGGCCGTCATGGTGCGTTGGCCTCCTTGCGGTCGGTGAGCTGTTCGGCCAGTCGTCGGCGCCCTGCCACCAGCGCCGCCGACGCCGCTCCCTCGCTGATGCCGAGGACACCGGCGACGTCCCGCTCGGTCAGGTCACCGACATAGCGGAGCACGATCGCCTCACGTTGGCGCCGAGGGAGCGCCGCCACCGCATCCCACAGCTCCGGATCGATGTCCGACGGCGGGATCCAACGGAGTCGCTCCCGCCGCAACACCCGAGACTCGAGCGCCCGGCGGCGCATGCGGCGCCGCAGCTCATTGAGCGCCACGCGGTAGACCCACCCGGCGGGCGAGTCCATCGATGCGACGCGGGGCCATCGCTCGTAGGCACGGCCAAACGCCTCGGCCACCGCGTCGCGCGCGGCCTCGGCGTCGCCACTGATCACAAGCAGCGAACGCGCCATCCCGTCCCGCTCGGTCTCGTAAAAGGTCGCGAAATCGATCCCCCTACCCCCGCTTCTGCTCTCTCAAGTCACGAGACCACCCGATTCCCTTGGTTTCAATCCTCGCGGCGGCGGCTGCAGCTCTCGGTGAAACGGCGCTCCGCCTCGGCCTTCAGATACTCACCTCGGATCGCGATGAGCCTCTCCATGTAGCTCGCGAGCACGGCCCGTTCGACCAGCCCCCCGATTGGCCCGAGCGGAGCGCCGAACCGCACGCGATCGATCATCCGGCTGCCGGCACCGACGGCCCCGAACAAGTGCTCGTGGTGGAACGACCGGAACGGCCCGCGGACCTGCTCGTCGACGAAGCGGCGCGGGCGCTCGAGCGCCGTCACCTTGCTCGTCATCGTGAACGGGATCCGGAAGTGCGTCGCGCGCCACGTCACGGTCTCGCCGAGTCCGATCCGTCCCGTGGTCACGCCCGCAATCGCTCGCTCGTTCGACGCCGGCATGGACGACCGATGTGCGTCGATGTCGAGCGACAGGTCGAACACGAGCTCTGGCGGTGCGTCGATCAGGATCTCACGCTCGAAGCGAACGGTCATCGAAGCGACTACTCGCGGTGCTCCTCGCGCACAGGTCGGACGTTCGGCGGAACGTCTCCGGCGGGACAGGCGTACTCCTCGACGGTGAAGGAGCCGCGGTAGCCGAAGAGCGGTCCGAGGACATCGTTCGCGACGTGAACCTCGATGCGGAAGCACGCCGCGGCCTCGTCCCACCACTCACGCACCTCGGCGATACCGGAGAAGATCGGCGGGAAGCGGAACGCCACTGGGCCTTCGTAGAAGCGTTGCTCGCCGCTCCGGATGCACATGGCTCCCTCATCGTCGACCGAGCACTGGAGGTCGACCGCGAGATGCTGGTGCGTCCCGAGGTAGTCGACGATCGTGCCGCGGCCTTTGCTGAAGACCATGGTGGCGTCGAAGGCGCGGACCCGGCGGGGGAAGCGGAACCGGCGCGCCCAGGTGACCGTCTCGCGGCCGAACCGGTCGATGTAGGCGTAATTGGCGATCGTGAACGGGACCTGCGCCCCCCGGCTCGGGAACAGGACGCGCCTCGTGGAGCCAAGCATGAGGAAGGGAAGCGTCCACCACGGGCCCCGCCAGACCTCGTCCATCAGACCCGTGCCGACCTGGCAGGTCTCGTCGACGGAGGAGAAGCCGAACCGCCACTGCATTCGCGGATGGAGTCGATCGAAGGCGGAACCGAGCGCTTGGCGGTAGATCGAGGTCATGGAAGCTCCCCCACGTCTGGTTGACGATCGGGAGCGCGACGCAGCGGTCGCCCACCACTCGGTCGCCCCTCCTTCGTCGCCAGGGCGACGCCAGCGAGGGCGGCCACGGCGAGCCCGACCGACGCGGGGTTGAAGGCTCTTGTGAGGGTCGACCGATCTGCCTTGGCGGCGCCGATCGCAAGGGTCGGCATCGCCGCGAGCGCGACCACGAACGGCCACCGCTCGTTCGCACGGGCGACGGTCGTCACGGCGAACGCAGCCTCGACGGCGCCGACGGCGCGCACGACTCGGGTTGCCCGACGATGCGGGAGGCCGAGACCCTGCCAGATGGCGACCTCGCCACCGTCGAGCTTCCCGACCTTCGGTACCAAGCCCTGGTACGCGAAGACACCAGCAAGCCCGCCGACGGCGATGGCGTGGGCGATGGCGTGGTTCCGGGTCTGTTCGGGTGGTGTGCCGTCCTCGAGCCAGAGACGCAGACGGTCGAAACTCCACGCGGTGGCCCAGCCGAAGATCGGCCGGAACGCCCACCTGTCGATGAGCCTGCCGACGCGACCCCATCGGGGCCGATAGTCGTAGCGCGTCAGGAAGCGCACGCCGTCGCCCTCGGGGACATACCGCCAATAGCCAGCGCCCGCGTCGATGATCGACCGGCGGTCAGCGGCCCAGAACTTCAACCCGGACCACCGCGTTCCGTCCAACCGGTCCCGCTCGCCGAGCGATTCCCCGATGCCGCCGATGGTGACGCCGGGGGCGACGGTCGTGGCGTACGTGAAGCGCTGCGGCTCGCCGTCTGCCCTCGGGAGATAGGAGATCGCGCCGAAGCGAAGGTCCCAGCGCTGGTGCTGGTCGGGCTGCTGTGTCGCCTCCCACACGCGCTCGATGGGCGCGTTGATCCGCGACTCGACGTAGATCGGTCGCCGCCGGGGTCCTTCCGCCGAGATCTTCATGACTCGATCAGGGCGCCGAGGCGCTCGCGGCCGAGGCGGGCGACGCTCGCGTCGAGGGCCGCGGCGAGCACCTGGCGGGCGGTGGACTGGAGACGGGCAAGGGTATGCGCCAGCTCACGGGCCTCATCGGTGTCGAGGCCGCGCTGCCAGTCGGCCGGTGCGAGGTAGGTCTCGAACAGAGCGGTGAAGCGCGCGGCGATGTCGTCCGTGTGGGCGACGAGCGCTTCCCACTCGTCGAGGATCACGTCGAGGGGGATACCGAGGTGAGCGAGCACTGAGCCCGTCTCCAGGAATCGTCGATCGGCGACGCGAAACTGGCCGGCCTCGGTGGGCTGCACCAGCCCGAGCGACACCGCCCGTTGCATGACCTCGGGCGTCATCGCCCCCTCCGGGAGCCGACTGAGCAGCTCGGCAGGATCGATGACGACAGCGTGCGCGTCCCCGAGCAGGGCATCGAGCTCCGCCTCGACGCCGACGACTGCATCGAGGGTCCGGCCCCGTTCCCACTGGTCGAGCAGGTTGGCGATGCCTGCCAGCGAGTAGCCCTCAGCCTGGAGGCGTGCGATCAGCCGAAGGCGGCTGAGATGAGAGTCGTCGTACCAGCCGGTGCGGCCTTCCAGCCGCGGCGGGGCCAGCAACCCTCGGGTCTGGTACAGGCGCACGGTCGTGGAGGCGACGCCTGCTCGCCGTGCCAGCTCGTCCAGGCGGTACTCGCTGCCCACCGACTCCTCCATCCGCTTGCAATCGGTATGAGAGTGTTTGATAGCGTATCAATCATGAACGGGCAAACGGGCGCCAGGCCGGGCGCCGTGCGAGGCAAGATCCGGAGCCGGCTGTTGGTGAACGCGCTGGTCGACCCCGACGAGGCGGCCCAGCGGCTACCGAAGGGGCTGCGGCCACATGTCATCGGCCAAGGCACGGTGGTCGGCTGCTGCCTCCTCGACATCGTCGCGATCCGACCCGCTCCGTTGCCGGCGATGGTTGGCGCATCGCTCCAGGCGGCTGCGCACCGCATCTCGGTGGAGTGGGATGACGACACCGGGGCGACGACCGTCGGCGTCTATGTCCCGCTGAGGCTGACCCACTCACGGATCGCCGCCGCGTTCGGCGGTCGGGTGTTCCCGGGAGTTCACCGGCGAGCCTCGGTCAAGCTGACCCAGGACGGTGAGTGCCTTGCATGGCGGGTCGAAGCCGGCGACGAGCCCGGCGCTTACTCCGTGCGCGTCGACGCGGCGCCGTGTCGCGGCTCGACGTTGACCGTACGCGAGCCCATCGAAGCCACGTGCCTCGGCGCAGAGGTCGGGCTATCGCCCGGTCATGACGGAGCGCTCGAGGCGGTTCGAATGACACCTCGCCACAGGCATGCGCAACCCGTCGAGGTCCACCACCTCGACTCCGCGTTCGCGGCGAGCTTCGCCAGCGCGGCGCCCGCCCCCACCTACGTGATGCGCGACGTCGCCGTGACGTGGACGCGTGAATGGGTGCCTCTGCTCTCACGCATGGAAGCGCTGCCCGAGCCTGCGACCACCCGGTCCAGTGGGCGAGGGGGGACTTGAACTCCGATCCGAGGTGTTCGCATCGATGATGATCGATGTTGGAGAGTGCCGCTGAGCTGGGGTTTTGCGGATCGGCGTGCTGAACGGTGACGACCACTTCTACCGAATTTCAGCCGGTCCGGTAGAAGTTTCGGTAGAAGTCAACAGGACCCGGGTTCTCCGCTTGGCGCGTCGGTGGCTCGGCGGTATGCCCTCGTCGACAGGACAGCGCCCAGACGGCGCGTGTCGGTGGGCCACCTGGAACTGCCGGCTGGTGGCCACTGGGGGTTTCCAACGGCGGCCACGACGCCCCGTGGTCACAGCCGACCGCCGTCCCGGTGCGGTGCTCGTGACCGACCCGGCGTTAGGTGACGTCCGCAGCCCGTCAGCACGCCGCACGTTCTGGGACACTCTTGGTGGGTTCGATCAGCGAGCAGATCGCCGATTCGGGGGCGTCGTGTCTGCTCGGCAGCAGGCTGACTTGGAAGCAGTCATCGACCGTCCAGGCGTTCTTTACCGGGCCCTCCAGGCAGGTCTCGTAGCGGTAGTCGTGGGTCAACACGATGCGGTCCTCTCCTCCACCCATCTCGATGTCTCGAAGAGGACGGTACGGATGGCGGCGGGCGGCGTCGTCCGGGGTTTCCCCTACAAATCGAGCGGTTCGAACCGGCCTGCGGTCCCTGTGCGTCCCCGAGCCGGAGGTTGAGAGGTCCAGCACGTCGAGGCCGAGGTGGTCGAGGTTCTTTTTCACGCCTCGGCGCAGAGCCTCGGGTTCTCGTGCCGGGGGCCAGCCCCCGGCTGATCGCGGGTCGCTCCGACCTTGGTCGCGATGTGCAACCAGTTGTGGTGAGGGCCGAGTGCGTCGCGAATCAGCCGGTTGGTGATGTGGGGTCCGTAGGCGTCGCTGGTGTCGATGTGGCTCAGGCCGAGCTCGACTG
>JBKOUY010000193.1:0-7373 GCA_046723645.1 Actinomycetota bacterium
CCGGCCTTGAGTGTCACAGGTCGTTCGTAACGTCGGGACATGGGTGAGGTGACGAGGTTCCGGGTGGTCGTGCCCAGCGACCCGAGCCGAGGAGACGTTCATGGCCCGTTCCCACGACCGAAGCGACAGCCGTTGCCCCGACCCCAGCGACGGCGTGCTGCGCATCGACTGCGACGACTGCGCCATGCAGGGCACCGAGTGCTGCGCCGACCGCAGCGGCGGCGTGCTGCGCATCGACTGCGACGACTGCGCCATGCAGGGCACCGAGTGCTGCGCCGACTGCTTGGTGACCTTCGTCTGCTCGCGGGAGCCCGGCGAGGCGATCGTGGTCGATGTCGCGGAGGCGCGGGCCTTTCGCATGCTGTCCGAGGCGGGCCTGCTGCCCGCGTCGCGGCACGTGCGCCGCACCGGCTGACAGCGCCGCGTGCCCGGGCGATGGCGGCGGAGTTGCCCGGCGCGAGGGTGACCGGCACGATGGCCCGGTGCCCACGGTCCTCGTCCGCCCGCCGCGACGCGTCCCACGCGTCGCAGACCTGGCGGCCCTGGGTCGTGCACACGGGCTCGATGCGGTCGGCGTCGCTCCGGCCGGGTCGTTCGCCACCACGCGCCGACACCTCGAGCGCCGAGGCGCCGCCGGCCTGCACGGCGGGATGGCCTTCACCTACCGGCGCCCCGAGCGGTCGACCGATCCGGGACGTGCGCTCCCGGGCGCCCGGTCGATCGTGGTCGGCGCCCGCAGCTACCGCCGAGCTGCCGTCGTGCCGCCGTCCGGCCGGAGAGGATGGCCGCAGGCCACGCCCGGATCGTCCTGCTGGGCCCGGCCACAGGGTCGGGTCGCCCGCTACGCCTGGGAGGACCACTACGGGCCGCTGCGGTCCGCGCTGACGCTCGTGGCCCGCGAGCTCGAGGGGATGGGCTGGCGGTGCCGGGTCGTGGCCGACGACAACGCGCTCGTCGATCGCGAGGCCGCGTACCGGGCCGGCATCGGCTGGTACGGCAAGAACGCCAACCTGCTGCTGCCGGGTCGGGGCAGCTGGTTCGTTCTGGGCTCGGTGATCACCGATGCCCCGCTGGCCGCCGGCGACGGGCCGACGGCCGACGGCTGCGGTAGCTGCACGCGCTGTATCGAGGGCTGCCCCACAGATGCCATCGTCGCCCCCGGCGTGGTGGACGCCCGGCGGTGCCTTGCGTGGCTGCTGCAGGCCGAGGGGCCGTTCCCCCATGAGTACCGCGCCGCGCTCGGCGATCGGCTCTACGGATGCGACGACTGCCAGGAGGTGTGCCCACCCAATCACAGGACCGACCGGATCGATCCTGCGGCCGAAGCCGCACCCGGCGCCCAGCCGGTCGTCGACCTCCTCGAGATGCTGGCGGCCAGCGACGACGAGCTCATGGCCCATCACGGGCGCTGGTACGTCCCCCGCCGCCAGGCACGGTACCTGCGCCGGAACGCGCTGGTGGTGCTCGGCAACGTCGCCGACCCGCAGAATCCGGCCGTCGCGGCGGCGCTGTGCCGCGCCCTGGCCGACGGCGACCCGCTGGTGCGCGGCCACGCGGTCTGGGCCGCCCGGCGGCTCGGCCGCCCCGACCTCCTGGACGCGGTCCCGGGCCTCGCCTCGGACCCCGACCGGCTGGTCCGAGCGGAGCTCGAGGCGCCCGTCGATGCACGCGTGCCCGGCCCCGGCGCGGCACCCGTCCCGGCGCCGGCGCCGACCGGCTGATCCGCCGCGAGCCGGAGGCCCCGCCGTGTCCCATCTGCTGGTCACCAACGACTTCCCGCCCAAGATGGGGGGCATCCAGTCCTACCTGTGGGAGCTGTGGCGCCGGCTGGATCCCGGCAGCTTCACGGTGCTGACGACCCCGCACGACGGCGCCGCCGCCTGGGACGCGACGCAGGCGTTCCGGGTCGAGCGCGTCCGCCAAAGGATGCTCATGCCCACACGGGCGATGGCGCAGTGCATCGGTTCCGTGGCCGCGGAGACGGGCGCCGGCCTCGTGGTACTCGACCCGGCGTTGCCGGTGGGCCTGGTGGGTCCCCGCCTCCGCCGGCCCTACGGCGTCGTTCTCCACGGCGCCGAGGTGACGGTGCCCGGACGGCTGCCGGTCACCCGGCAGCTGATGGCACGGGTGCTGCGGGGCGCGGCCGAGGTGATCGCCGCCGGGGGATACCCCGCACGCGAGGCCGAGCGGGCGGCGGGTCGACCCCTGCCGGTCACGGTCGTGCCGCCCGGCGTCGACACCGAGCGATTCCGGCCGCTCGACGCCGAGCAGAGGGCCAAGGCCCGGGCGCGCTTCGGCCTGCCCGAGGACGGGCGCGTGGTCGTGAGCCTCAGCCGCCTGGTGCCCAGGAAGGGCATGGACGTCCTCATCGAGGCGGGGGCCCGGCTGGCGCCGACGCGACCCGACGTGGTGGTGGCCATCGGCGGCGGCGGACGTGATCGTTCCCGGCTGGACCGCCTGGTGTCCCGCTCCGGGGCGCCCGTGCGCATGCTCGGCCGGGTGCCCGACGACGATCTGCCCGAGCTGTACGGCTGCGCAGACGTGTTCGCCATGCTCTGCCGCAACCGCTGGGCCGGCCTCGAACAGGAGGGGTTCGGGATCGTGTTCCTCGAAGCGGCCGCCTGCGGCGTGCCGCAGATCGCCGGCGACAGCGGCGGCGCGGCCGAGGCGGTGGCCGACGGGGAGACCGGTCTCGTGGTCCGCCGCCCGTCCGACGCTGGTGCCGTGGCAGCCGCCCTGGCCGACCTTCTGGACGACCCCGGCCGGCGGCGGGCCATGGGAGCCGCAGCCCGCGCCAGGACGGTCGGGGAGTTCGGCTACGACCGCCTCGCCCGCCGGTTGGGGGAGGTCCTCGCGCGGTGGTGAGGCCCGGCGGCGACCGACCGGGCGAGGATCGGCCCGGCGATGCGGTCGACGGCGTTCGCCCCGCCGAGGCGGACGACGGGCGCCGTGCCGCGAACGCGCACGGCTTCCCCGCCACCGGGGCGCCGGCCGGAGGTCCGAGCGCCGATGATCATGGGGCGCGCTCGGGCGCCCGAAGCGACCTGATCTGCCGCGTGGCGGTATGGGCGACCGGCGGCTTCGTCGTGGTCTCGGTGCTGGCGGCGGCGTGGCCGGACACGTTCCTGCCGCTGTCGGTCCCGGTCGACCTGGTGCTGTTCGCGGCGGGGTGTGGCGCCTTCCTGTGGGCCTATGCGCTGGCCATCGGCCGGAGCCGCTACGAGACCTTGACCATGGCCGGGTTGTTCTTCCTGAGCGAGGGCGTGGCGCAGCCGGACGTGACGCGGCTGCTGCGCGGCGCACTGGCCGTTCAGGTGGTGGTGGCGGTGGCGGCGGCGTCGGTCCGGCCGTTCACCGCGCTGGCGTTCTCGGTCCTCGTCCCGATGCTCGGGCTGGGCCTCATGGCCCTGTGGGCGGCCCGTCACGGTCGCTTCCCTTCGAAGGCGCCGGAGCGGGGCGACTGAGCGGCGCGTTCGCCGCGCACGCCACCCCAGCGGTGAGCCGGCGGAGGCGCTGCAGCAGGCGGAATCGCCGTTCACTAACGTGCCCACGTTCCATCGTCGACCCGCGGAAGGAGCGCAGTGACATGGACCAGGCGACGCAGCAGATGGTCATCGGCGCGTCGCCGCAGCGCATCTGGGACGTGCTCACCGACTTCGACGACTATCCGACGTGGGCGCATGACCTGAAGTCGGCGACGGTGGTCGATCGCGACAACGAGGGGCGTCCGCGCGACGTGGCGTTCCGGGCGGCGGCGATGGGCCGGAGCACCAGCTACACCCTGCGCTACGACTACGGGCAGGCGCCCGACGTGCTGGCGTGGCGCCTGGTCCAGGGCGACATCACCCGCAAGCTCGACGGGTCCTACGAGTTGCGGGCCGTCGACGGTGATCCCGACAGCACCGAGGTCACCTACCACCTCGAGGTGGACGTCATGGTGCCGCTGCCCGGCTTCGTCAAGCGACGTGCGGAGGCACGCATCGTCCACACCGCGCTCCGGCAGCTGCGCGACCACCTGGAACACTGATGCCGACCGCTGGCGCACGACCGGGGGACCGGGCGACGGATGCCGCCCGCATCCTGCTCTTCACGGGCAAGGGTGGCGTCGGCAAGACGACCGCGGCGGCCGCCACCGCCCTGCGCTGTGCTGATGCCGGGTTGCGGACCCTGGTGCTCTCGACCGACCCCGCCCACTCGCTTGCCGACGCCCTCGACGTCGAGCTCGGCCCGCTCGTGGCCCCCGTTGCCGGCGGGCTCTGGGGGCAGCAGCTCGATGCCCAGGACCGCATGGAGGAGTCCTGGGCGGAGATCCAGCGCTACCTGGTCGAGGTCTTCCGCTGGGCGGGGGTCGACGGGCTCGAGGCCGAGGAGCTGTCGGTGGTGCCGGGGCTCGACGAGGTGTTCGCGCTGGCGGACATCCGTGACCACGCCGAGGCCGACTGGGACGTCGTGGTCGTCGACTGCGCGCCCACCGCCGAGACGATCCGGTTGCTGTCGCTGCCCGACGTGCTCGCCCGCTACATGGAGCGGGTCTTCCCGATCGGGCGCCAGATGAACCGGGTCGTGTCTCCCGTGGTGTCCCGTTTCACCACGCTGCCGGTCGCCGACGACGACGTGTTCGCCGCCACCCGGCGCTTCTACGACCGCCTCGCCGGGGTGCGTGAGATCCTGACCGACGGCAGCCGCACGACCGTGCGGCTGGTGGTGAATCCCGAGCGGGTGGTGATCGCCGAGGCCAGGCGGACGCACACCTACCTGGCGCTGTTCGGCTACCACGTCGATGCCGTCATCGCGAACCGCATCCTGCCCGACGATGTCACCGACCCGTGGTTCGCCCGGTGGAAGACGCTGCACGCCGAGCACCTTTCGGCCATCGACGCCGACTTCGCGCCGGTGCCGGTCCTCCGGCTCCCACTCCAGCCCACGGAGCCGGTCGGCGTGGACGCCCTGCGCACCGTGGCCGATGCCCTCTACGGCGACGAGGACCCGACCGCCCGGTTCGGGTCGGGCGAGCCCATGCGCGTCCGCCGGCGCGGTTCGGCGACGGTGCTGGAGGTCGACCTGCCGTTCACGGACCGGGACGATCTCGAGCTCGGCAGGCGCAACGGGGAGCTGCTCGTGCGGGTGGGCCCGTACCGCCGCGCGCTGCTGCTGCCCGACTCGCTGCGTCACCGGTCCGTCACGGGGGCGCGGCTGGAGGATGGCCAGCTGCTGGTGACCTTCGGCGCCACCGGGACGCGTCGACGCTGAGGAGGACGCACATGGAAGCCGAAGAGAACCGTACGGATCGCGCCCGCGACGGGATCCAGCACCTGCAAACGGCGGCGCGCGAGCTGATCCATGCCGCGCGGGCCCTGCTCGACGTGGCTGAGGACGTGATCGACGATCCCGCGGCGATCGCCACGTTGGTCGGCGCCCTCGGCGCGGTCGGTGATGCGGCCAGGCGCCGCGCCGACACGCCTTCCGAGCACGACGGCGGCGCCGGCGGGGAGCCGGGCGCGCCGATCGAGCGCATCACCGTGGCGTGACCATCGCCGCGGGGTTCCGGTGCCTCCGACCGCGGTGTCGACCGCCGACGGGCCCCGAGCGGGGGGATGGGCCGTGGCCTACGATCGGCGCGCACCACGTCGAACGATCGCCCGTTACCCCCATGCTCGAGGAGGCGCCGTGGCGGCCATGACCGAAGCCACGATTCGCGAGTTGGCATCGATCAAGGGGGAGCGGGCACCGATCATTTCCTGTTATCTCGACGTCGACGGCCGCAGGGTCGCCCGCCAGCGGGACCTGGAGCACGAGGTCGACGTGCTGCTCAAGGACGCCCGTGCCAAGGCCGACGGCGAGGCGTCGGTGTTCCGGGACCTCCGGCGCATCGGCCAGTACGTCCACGGTGGCATCGACCGCTCCCGCGTCCGGGGCCTCGCGATCTTCGCCTGCTGGGCCGACCGGCTGTGGGAGGTCATCGAGCTGCCGATGCCGGTGCACAGCCGAGTGGTGATCAACCATGTGCCGGCGGTCGGGGAGCTCGAGGTGCTGCTGCGCGAGTACGAGCCCATTGGCGTCTTGCTGGCCGATCGCCAGCGCGCCCGCATGTTCGTGTTCGAGCTCGGGGAACTGGCCGAGCGGTCGGAGCTGTTCGAGGCCGTGCCCCGCGACCTCGACGTCCGGGGTGAGCGCGACCGCGGCAGCGACCTCAAGCAGGTCGTGGAGACACACACCCAGCAGCACCTCCGCCACGCCGCCCGGGTGGCGTTCGAGGTGTGGAACCAGCGTCCCTTCCGCCACCTCGTCATCGGTGCGTGCGACCCCCACGTGCGGGCCCAGCTCGAGTCCGGCCTGCATCCCTACCTGCGATCGCGGCTGTGTGGGCAGATCTCGATCCCCGTCACCGCCGGCCACGCCGAGGTCCTGGCCGCCGCCCAGGCCGCCGAGGCCGAAGTCGAGCGGCAGCGCGAGGCACGGCTGGTCGAGCGGCTCCGGACCGCGGTCGCCGGTCGGCGCCGGGGGGTAGCCGGGCTCGGCCCGGTGGTGGACGCCCTGGCGGCCCACCGGGTCGACACGCTGGTCGTGTCCAAGGGCTACGCCTCCCCTGGCTGGCGCTGCACCGGTTGTGACCGGCTCGCCGCCTTCGGTCGCCGCTGCAAGGGCTGTCATGGCGAGATGGTGCCGGTCGACGACCTCGTCGAGGACGCGATCGAGGAGGCCCTGGCGCAGTCGTGTCAGGTCGAGATCTGCGTCGGCAACGCCGACCTCGACGTCATGGGGCGGATCGGCGCCCTGCTCCGCTATTGAGCGGTCGCCCTGCTGTCGCGTCCGGGCGGGATCCAGGGTTGCTGGCTGGCATAGACGTCGGGGGGACCAAGGTCCTGGCGGTGGCGCTGCGGGAGGACGACCCGGCGGCGGTGCTCGCCGAGGCCCGGGTGCCCACCCCGGACTCCGAGACCGGGCTGCTCGACGCCATGGCCGACGTGGTGCGCCTGCTCGACGCGCAGGTCGGGACGCCAGAGGTCACGGCGGTCGGTGTGGGCATCGCCGGCCTCATCGACCGGACCGGCCGCCTCCGCGTGAGCCCCAATCTGCCGGGTCGGCGCAACATCGACATCGGGGTCGAGCTCGACAGGCGGCTCGGGCTGCCGATCCGCGTCGACAACGATGCGACGTGCGCCGCCTGGGCCGAATACCTCGCCGGCGCCGCCCGGAGCGCCGACGATGTCGTGCTGGTGACGCTGGGAACTGGCATCGGCACCGGCATCATCGCCGACGGCGAGCTGGTGCGGGGCGCCCACGGCTTCGGGGGTGAGGCGGGCCACGTCGTGGTCGATCCCCGCGGGCCGCGCTGTCCCTGCGGGCGCCGCGGCTGCTGGGAGCGCTTCGCA
>JBKOUY010000134.1:0-15501 GCA_046723645.1 Actinomycetota bacterium
GTCTACGTGAAGCTCGGGTCTGGGCACCCGGGGCCAGCTCGTCGCCGCCGCCGTCAGGCACGCCGGCGGCGAGTAGCAGCGCCGTCGATGGCCCGCCGGGCGCTGCGGATGCAGGCGGGAATGCCGACCCCCAGCGACCAGGCGCCGGCCAGTGCGAGGCCCGGCGCCCGGTCGGCCAGCGCCCGCTCGGCCCGGCCGAGCGCGTCGAGGTGTCCCGGGCAGGGCTGCGGGAACGAGTGCTCCCAGCGGCTGACGCGGACCTCGTCCGGCGCGGCGCGCAGCCCCATCGTGTCCCCCAGGTCCCGGACGAGGGCGGCCACCAGGTCGTCGTCGGCCATGGCCAGCGCGCGCCCGTCGCCGGCCCGGCCCGCCGAGGCCCGGAGCACGGCGATCGACGCGTCGACGCCGAGGTGTCCCCACTTCGACGTCATCCAGGAGCAGGCTGTGAGCAGCCGCCCGGTCGACTGCGGGACCAGGAAGCCGGACCCGTCGAGCGGATGGTCGATGCGGTCGCGAGGCACCACCATCGCCACCAGCGCCACCGAGGCGTAGTGGATGCCGCCGAGGAAGGCGGCCGCCTCCGGCGCCACGGCCTCGACCAGGGGAGCGCTGACGTACGCCGGGGTGGCGAGCACGACCCGGTCGGCCAGCACCGCCGGCCGCCGGTGCTCCGCCGGTCGCGCCGAATGGCCGGTTTCCAGCCGCCAGCCCCCGCCGACGGGCTCGAGGCCGGTCACGGGCGTGCCACACCGCAGGCGTGGCCCGAGGCGCTCGGCCAACGCGTCCACCAGTCGCGACACGCCACCGCGCGGCGCCAGGAACACCGGGCGATCCGCGACGCCCTGCTCCAGCGCCTCGGCGCGGAGGGCGGCGGCGCCCCGGATGAGGCTGGCGTCCCGGTCGCGCGCGGCCGCGAGGTTGGCGGCGGCGACCCGCAGGGACAGCCGGTCACAGTCGCCGGCCCAGATCCCGCCGAGCAGCGGCGCCACCAGCCGGTCGAGGACCTCATCGCCCAGCCGGCGGCGGACCAGCGCACCGATGGATTCGTCACCGCCGGGCCGGTCGTTCGGCGAGGTGAGGTCGGCGCGCGCCCGCTCGACCCCGGCGGCCGACAGGATGCCCGAGGCTTCAACGGCGTCGAGGTCGGTGGGGACACCGAGCACCTGCTCGGCCGGCAGCCGGCGCAGCGCCCCGTCGCTCCACACGTAGGCCGATCCGGTGGCCGGCGAGACCAGATCGGCACCGAGGCCCAGGTCCTCGCACAGCTCCACCGCCTCGGGCACCCGGGCCAGGAACGCGTCCGCCCCCTCGTCGAGCTCGATGCCGGCGAGCGCAGAGCTCCGCAGCTTGCCACCGGGCGAGGCGCCCGCCTCGAGGACGACGACGTCCACGCCGCGCTGCACGCCCGCCCAGGCGGCGGCGAGGCCGCTGATGCCCCCGCCCACGACGGCGAGGTCGACCCGACGGGTCACGGGGTCGGCGGGCTTGCGTTGGCGTCCGCGGGTGCCGGGGCCACCGCCCGCCGCACCCGCTCGGCCAACGCCGCCATGACCGTCGGATCGTCGTTGATCGACGCGGTCCGGGCGAACGCAAGGCCCGCCCCGGCCGCCACGCGCCGGGCCTCGATGTCCAGGTCGTACAGCACCTCGAGGTGGTCGGACACGAACCCCTGGGGGCACACCAGCACGCCGTCGGCCCGGCCCGTGGCGGCGACGTCGCGAATCACATCCCGCACGTCGGGGCCCCGCCAGGGCTCGGGCGTGCGGCCGGCCGACTGCCAGGCCAGTCGCCAGCCGTGCCCGGCGTCGAGCCCGGCGCGGGCGGCGATCGCGGCGGCGGAGGCCAGCAGTTGGTCGGGATACGGGTCGTCATCGAGCACCCGCTCGGGAAGGCTGTGGGCGGTGAACAGGACCTCGGTCCCGGTGGGCAGTCCGTCCAGCGCGGCGCGGACCCGGTCTCCCTGGGCGTCCAGCCAGGCCGGTTCGTCGTGCCACGAGTCGATGCCCGTGTAGGGGACGCCGCACTCGCCGGCGGCGCCGGCCGCACGCTCGTGGTACTCGCCGACCGATCCCCGGGAGTAGTGCGGCGCCAGGACCAGTCCCACGATGCCCTCCCGCGCCGAGCCCGCGAGCTCGGCGACGGCCTCCTCGATGAACGGCGGCGCGTGCTTGTTGCCCAACGCCACCGGCCACGGACCGGGCCCGCCGGCGGACAGCGCGGCCGCGATCGCGGCCATCTGGTCGTGCGTGCGCTCCGCCAGCGGCGATACGCCCCCGATGGCGGCGTAGCGACGGACGAGGTCGGCCAGCTGCTCGGTCGAGGGCGGCCGTCCGCGCCGGATGTGCGTGTAGTAGGCCTCGACGTCGTCGGCCGACGCCGGGGTCCCGTACGCCATGGCCACCAGCCCCCTCGGGCCGTCGGTCACGTGCCGTACTCCCAGCCGTGGACCAGCTCCACGAGGCGCTCGAGCACCTCAGGGTCGGTCTCGGGCAGGACCCCATGACCGAGGTTGAAGATGTGACCGGGACGCCCGCCGTTGCGGGTGAGGACGTCGTAGGCGCGCTCCTCGACCGCGGGCCACGGCGCCAGGCACGCCGCAGGATCGAGGTTCCCCTGCACGGCGACGTCGGGCCCCAGGCGCTGGCGGGCCTCGTCGAGGGGCACCCGCCAATCGATGCCGACGACCTGCGCACCGGCCTTGGCCAGGAGTGGCAGCAGCTCGCCGGTCGTCACGCCGAAGTGGATGGCCGGCACCCCGAGGTCGGCCAGGCCGGCGAACACCCGGGCGCTCGCGGGGAGCACGGCTCGTTCGTAGAGGTCGGGGCTCAGGGTCCCGGCCCAGCTGTCGAACAGCTGCACGGCCGCGGCGCCGACCTCGACCTGGGCCCGGAGGGCGGCGGCGGCGAAGGCGGCCAGGCGATCCAGCAGGCGTGCCCAGAGGTCGGGCTCGCCGAGCATCAGTGCCTTGGTGCGGGCCAGCGTGCGGGACGGTCCGCCCTCGATCAGGTAGCTGGCGACCGTGAACGGTGCGCCTGCGAATCCGATCAGCGGCACGTCGCCCAGCTCGCCAACCACCGCCCGCACGGTCTCCTGCACCCAGGGGCAGTGGACGTCGGGATCGAACGCGCCGAGCCGGTCGAGGTCGGCGGCTTCCCGGAAGGGCCGATCCACGACCGGCCCCACCCCGGAGACGACCTCGACCCCGAACCCGACGGCGGCCACCGGCACCACGATGTCGCTGTAGAGGATGGCGGCGTCGACCCCGTAACGCCGGACCGGCTGCAGGGTGACCTCGGCCGCCAGCTCGGGGTCGCGGACGGCGTCGAGGATGCTGCCGGTGCCCCGGATCGCGCGGTACTCGGGCAGCGAGCGCCCGGCCTGGCGCATGAACCAGACGGGGACGCGGCCCGCCGGCCGGTTGCGGCAGGCCAGCAGGAAGGGAGCGTCGGCCGGCGGGCTCATCCATGCCACGCTACCGGTGCCCGCGCGGACGGCCCGATCCGGCGCTGGGTCTCCACAGAAACGGCCGGAACCGGTAGCATGGTCCGTTCCTCGACCAGCGGAGCAGGGCTTGGCCACTCATCCGGATCTGGCCGCCGAGCAGGCGTACATCGATCATGCCTACGACTGCCTGGAACATGCCCGGCAGTCGGCGACAAAGCTGCGGTCGATGGTCGAGGTCGGGAAGGGTGGGACCGAGCAGGCGCGCTGGGAGCGGGAGATCATCGAGGGCAACATCGCCAACCGCCTCGACTATCTGCACCTCGGCGATGCCAGCCTGGTGTTCGGGCGCATCGACAAGTCCCGGTCGGATGGTGGCGACACCTTCTACATCGGACGCGTGGCCGTCGCCGACGAGAACCAGGAGCCCCTCGTCGTCGACTGGCGGGCACCCGTCGCCGAGCCCTTCTACCGGGCCACGGGCCGGGCGCCGATGGGGCTGGTGCGGCGCCGGCACTTCGCCACCCGGGGACGGCTGCTGCTCGGCATCGAGGACGAGCTGTTCGGCGAGGGTGCCGGGATGCTCGACGGCGAGTTCCGCGTGGTCGACAACGGCGACGACGGCGACCAGGCGCGCGAGGTGCGCGGCCACGGCGCGCTGATCGCGGCGCTGGAGGAGGCCCGCACCGGCCGGCTCAGCGACATCGTCGCCACCATCCAGGGCGAGCAGGACGAGGTCATCCGCTCCGAGCTCCCCGGGATGCTGGTCGTGCAGGGTGGCCCGGGTACCGGCAAGACGGTCGTGGCCCTCCACCGGGCGGCGTACCTGCTCTACACGCACCGGTTCCCGCTCGAGGGCCAGGGCGTCCTCGTCGTGGGGCCCAACCGGCTGTTCCTGGGCTACATCGAGCGCGTGCTGCCCAGCCTGGGCGAGGCGGGCGTCGAGTTGGCGGTGCTCGCCGACCTGATCGACGACGTCCGCGTCAGCGGCTACGACCGCCCCGCCACCGCCCGCATCAAGGGCGATTCGCGCATGGCGGCGGTGCTGGCCAAGGCGGTGCGCGATCGCGAGCGGGGCCTGCGGCGGGCCCTTCGGGTCCCGTTCGGCGTGCAGACGCTCGTCGTGCCGGCCAAGCGCACGGCCACCATCGTGGCCGAGGCCCGGCGCCGGTTCCGCCTCCACAACGCCGGCCGCCGCTTCGTCGAATCGCAGCTGTTCGCAGCCTTGGCCGAGGTCAGCCGCACGCCGACGACGCCGGACGAGGTGCGCGAGCGGCTGCGTCTGACGCCCGAGGTCCGGGAGGCGTTGGAGCGGATGTGGCCGGTGCTGACGCCGGCCGAGTTGCTCCACGACCTCTTCGGGTCGCGCGCCCTGCTCGACCTGGCGGGCAAGCAGCTCGACGGCGAGGAGCTGGACGCGCTCGAGCGACCCCGGGGCGACGACGTGAACGGCATCGTCTGGACGCATGACGACGTGCCGCTGCTCGACGAGGCCCGGGCGCTCCTCGGCCCCAAGCCGCGGCGACGTCGCGACCGTGGCGATGCGGACGAGGTCCGCACCTATGGCCACATCGTCGTGGACGAGGCCCAGGACCTGTCGCCGATGCAGCTCCGCATGCTGGCGCGCCGGTCGCTCAACGGGTCGATGACGGTCGTGGGCGACATCGCGCAGGCCACGGGCGTGTGGGCGCACTCCGGTTGGGACGAGATCCTGAGGTACCTGCCCGACAAGCGCCCGTCCCGCCAGGCCGAGCTCACCATCGGCTACCGCATCCCGAAGCCGACGATGGACCTGGCCGCCAGGGTCCTGGCGGTCGCCGCCCCCGAGCTGGAACCGCCCGATTCGGTGCGCCAGCAGGGCGTTCCGCCGAGGATCATCGAGTCGAGCCTGGACGACCTCACCGACCGCGTGGCCCGGGCGGCGGCCGAGGAGCGGAACGCCGTCGATCCCGGGAGCGTGGCGGTCATCGCCCCGCAGACGCTGGTGGACGACGTGGCCCGGGCGCTCGACCGGGCCGGCATCGAGTACGGCCGGGCGGCCCGGAACGGGCTGGAGGCCCAGGTCACGCTCGTGCCGGTGAGCCTGGTCAAGGGGCTCGAGCTCGACGCCGCCGTGGTCGTGGAGCCGGCCGCCATCGTCGACGAGGAGGCGCAGGGGCCTCGGGCCCTGTACGTGGCGCTCACCAGGGCCACCAAGCGCCTCGCCATCGTCCACGCCCGCCCGCTCCCGGAGCCGCTCCGCTGAGCACCACTTCGTGCCGCGGGCCCGGTCCTTCCGGCACCCATCGCCGCGACAGGACGCTGCGGTGAGGGCCCGCCGCGACCGCTACGACGTCGTCGTGGTGGGGGGCGGGCACAACGCCCTGGTGGCCGCCGCATACCTCGGCCGGGCGGGCCTGTCGGTGTGCGTCCTCGAACGGGCCGATCACCTGGGCGGAGCCGCCGTCAGCGGGCAGGTCTTCGCCGGCGTCGACGCCCGCCTCTCTCGCTACTCGTACCTCGTGAGCCTGCTCCCGGACCGCATCGTGGCCGATCTCGGGCTGCGGCTGACGCTCGCGTCGCGACCGGTGGCGTCGTTCACGCCCGTGCGCCGCGACGGCCGCGACCTGGGCCTCGTCGTCGAGCGCCAAGCGGGCGCGGCGACTGCCGAGTCGTTCCGCACGCTCACCGGGTCCGACCGGGAGTTCGCCGCCTGGCGCGACTTCTACGGTGACGCCGCCTGCCTGGCCGAGGCGGTGGCGCCCACGCTGCTCGAACCGCTGCCGCGCCCGGGCGAACTGCGCCGCCGGGTCGGAGATGCCTGCTGGGAGCGGCTGGTGGCTCGGCCATTGGGCGTTGCGCTCGAGGACGCCTTCTCGGACGACACGGTCCGCGGGGTCGTGCTCACCGACGCCCTCATCGGCACGTTCGCGGCCGCGCACGATCCGACCCTGCGGCAGAACCGCTGCTTCCTCTACCACCTGATCGGCAACGGCACGGGCGAATGGCGGGTGCCGGTGGGGGGCATGGGGGCCGTCACGGCGGAGCTGGAGCGGGTGGCCCGCGCCGCTGGCGCCGAGCTCGTGACCGATGCCGAGGTCGTGGGGATCGACGCCGATGGCCGAGACGCCGAGGTCGTCTATGCCCCCGGCGGTGATGCCGGTGGGGAGCTGCGGGTGGTGGGCCGGATCGTGTTGGCGGGCGTGGCGCCCGCGGTGCTCGAGCGGCTGCGGGGAGGTGGCGGCGGGTCCCGGCCGGAGGGCGCGCAGGTGAAGATCAACATGGTGCTGGAGCGGCTGCCGCGGCTGCGGAGCGGCCACGAGCCGGCCGTGGCGTTCGCAGGCACGTTCCACATCGACGAGGGCTACGACGCGTTGCAGTCGGCCCACGCCGCAGCCGCGGCCGGACGCCTCCCCGATCCGCTGCCGGGCGAGGTCTACTGCCACACGCTGACCGATCCGTCGATCCTCGGGCCCGAGCTGGCAGCACGCGGGGCGCACACGCTCACGCTGTTCGGGCTCCAGACGCCGGCCCGCCTGTTCGCCGGCGACCACGATGGCTCGGTCCTCGACGAGGCGGTCCGGCGCCACGTGGCGGGGCTCGACTCGTACCTGGCCGACCCGCTCGCCGACTGCCTCGCCCGCGACGCCGACGGCCGGCCGTGCCTCGAGGCCGTCGGGCCGGGCGCCCTGGAGTCGAGCCTCGCCATGCCCGGCGGCCACATCTTCCACGGCGACCTGAGCTGGCCGTGGGCGGAACAGGAGGACGAGGACCGCTGGGGGGTCACGACGGACGCCGCGAACGTCCTGGTCTGCGGCTCAGGCGCCCGCCGCGGTGGCGGTGTCAGCGGCATCGGCGGCCACAACGCCGCCATGGCGGTGCTCGAACGAGGCCCGATCTGATCAGCGCACCTCGGCGCTTCTCGACTTCGGCGGGCCAGCGGTACGGTGTGAGGCACGATGAACGTGCCGGCGGCAATCGATGCGCGGGGGGTGTCCAAGCGGTTCGGCGCCCTCGAGGTGCTGCGGGACGTCGACCTGCGCGTGGATCCGGGCCGGATCGTCGCCCTGCTGGGATCGAGCGGCTGCGGCAAGACCACGTTGCTGCGCACCATCGCCGGGCTGGAACGGCTCGACGCCGGTGAGGTGCGGGTCGGCGATCGGGTCCTGTCCGCGGCCGCTGCTGACGTCCACGTCCCGCCCGAGAAGCGCCACGTCGGCATGGTCTTCCAGGACTGGGCCCTGTTTCCCCATCTGACCGTCGCGCAGAACGTGGGCTACGGGCTGCCCCGGTCGGCGCGGCGCGGTCCACGCGTGGCCGCGGCGCTGCACATGGTCGGTCTCGACGGGCTCGGCGACCGCCAGCCGGCGACCATGTCCGGCGGCCAGCAGCAGCGCGTGGCGCTGGCCCGGGCCCTGGCCCCGCAGCCCGGCGTCCTGCTCCTGGACGAGCCGTTCTCCAACCTCGACTCGACGCTGCGCGTGCAGGTGCGCACCGAGGTGCACCAGCTCCTGGCCGATCTCGGCGTCACCACGGTGTTCGTGACGCACGACCAGGAGGAGGCCTTCGTGCTCGGCGACGAGGTGGCGGTCATGCAGGCCGGCCGCATCGTCCAGCAGGCGCGGCCCGCCGTCCTCTACGCCCGACCCGCCAGCCCCTGGGTGGCGACGTTCGTCGGCGACGCCAACCTCGTGGCCGGCGAGGGCCGGGGCGACCACGCCACCACCGCCGTCGGCGACGTTGCGCTCGACGTGTCCGTCAGCGGAGGCCCGGCGCACGGCCCGGTCGAGGTCGTGCTGCGGGCCGAGCAGCTCCGGCTCGACCCGCTCGACACCCGTGACGCGGTCGGCCCGTCCGCCGACGTCGGACGGCGGGGCGTGCCGGGCACGGTCCAGCTGACCGAGTACTACGGGCACGACACCGTCTACCTGGTGCGCCCCGACGCCGGGGATCCCGTCCGCGCCCGCGCCGCTGCCACGCCCCGGTTCGACCGCGGCGATCGCGTCCTCGTGACCTACGACGGCCCGCCGGCGGTCGTGTTCCCGGCTCCGGCCCACGCCGCCGACCCCCGGGTGCCAGCGACCGAGGACCACGCTCCGGACCACCGCTCGGGATCCCAGTCGCCGCGGGTCCACGCGGTGGCGGGCCAGCCCCTCGACCCTCGGTGATCGCCGTCATCGGGGCGGGCCCCGCCGGGCTCGCCGCCGCCTGGCGCTCCGCGGCGGCCGGCCACGAGGTCGTGGTCGTCGAGCGAGCGGCGGCCGTCGGCGGGATGGCCGCGTCCTTCGAGGTCGCAGGCCTCCGGGTCGACCATGGCAGCCATCGGCTCCACCCGGCCACGCCGCCGCCGATCCTGGCGGCCCTGCGTGGCCTGCTCGGCGACGACCTCCAGGTGCGGCCGCGCCACGGGCGCATCCGCCTGCTCGGCCGCTGGGTCGCGTTCCCGTTGCGTACCGGCGACCTGCTGCGCCGCACACCGCCGGCCTTCGCCGCCAGGGCGGCGGCCGACGCGCTCAGCGGACCACTGCGCCGACCCCGAGCGGACACGTTCGCCGAGGTGGTGCGGGCGGGTCTCGGGTCCGCCGTCCTGGATGCCTTCTACGCCCCCTACGCCCGCAAGCTGTGGGACGCACCGCCGGCGGAGCTGTCGGGCGAGCTGGCGCGGCGGCGGGTGAGCGCGTCGTCTCCGGCCGACGTCGTCCGGCGCCTGGCCCGCGGGTCCCGTTCCGCCGGGCGGACGTTCCTCTACCCCCGCCGCGGGTTCGGTGCGATCCCCGACGCCCTCGCCGGGGCGGCGTGGGGCGCGGGAGTCAGCATCCGCCTCGGGTGTGGCGTTGACGCCGTGTGCCGAAACCCGGGCGGCGGCTGGCGCCTCGCCCTCGGTGATGGCACCACGCTCGACGCCGAACACGTGTGGTCGACCGTTCCCCTGGCGGCGCTGGCCCGCCTGGCCGACCCGCCGCCGCCCCGGCCGGCGCTCGAGGCTGCGGCAGGCCTGCGTCACCGGGCCATGGTGCTGCTCTATCTGGTGCTCGACCGCTCGCATTGGACGGAGTACGACGCCCATTACTTCCCCGGCCCCGAGGTGTTCGCCTCGCGCCTCTCGGAGCCCCGCAACTACCGCGACAGCCCGGACGATCCGGCCGATCGCACAGTGCTGTGCGCGGAGATCCCGTGCTGGCAGGGAAACGATGTCTGGCGGTCCGCTGACGCGGAGCTCGCCGCCCGGCTCCGTCAGGAGCTGGCGGCGGTCGGGCTCCCCGATGCCCGACCTGTCGAGGTGGCGAGCCGTCGACTCCCGCACGTCTATCCCGTCTATCGCCCCGGCTTCGCCGAGGATCTCGCGGCGCTGGAACGGTGGGCGGCCGCCGTCGGACTGGTCACCTTCGGCCGCCAGGGCCTGTTCACCCCGGACAACACCCACCACGCCCTGGCCATGGGGTGGGCGGCCGCCGACGCGCTGCGCCCCGACGGCACCTTCGACGGGGTGGCTTGGCGGGCAGCCCGCGACGGCTTCCGCTCGTTCGTCGTGGAGGACTGACGTCGCGCAGGTGCGGCCCGCCGCAGGCCAGCTTGGCCGGCTACGAAGCGTCCACCGCCGTCACCGGTCGACGGTCTGCGAGGGTGTCGGCGGCTGGGGTGACGGCACCCGCCGGTGACGGAGCCCGCAGCTCGCGCCAGATCGCCGGGAGCACCCGCCGCAGGTAGGGCCCCAGCCGGACGAACGATCGCCCGTGCTGACGGAACCGGTAGCTGATCGGGACCTCGGCGTAGCGGTAGCCCTTGGCGACCAGGTCGAGGGTGAGCACCTGGGCGTAGTTGAAGTCGTGGACGATCTCGGCGTGGGCGGCGGCGGCCGCTGACAGGGCCCGGTAGCCGGACTGCCCGTCGCTCACGCCCCGCACGCCCCAGCGGCGCATCAGCAGCCTCATCCCCACCGTGAGGATGCGATTGCCGAGCCAGCGGTGCGGGCGCATGTCGCGGGGGAGGCCGGCGAAGCGTGAGCCGATGACGTAGTCGGCCCGGCCGTCGAGGATCGGGGCCACCAGCCTGTCCAGCTCCTCGGGCGCATACTCGCCATCGGCGTCGAGGAAGGCGACAGCAGCGGCGCGCCGTTCCACGGCCCACGCCAGGCCGACGCGGACGGCGGCGCCGAGCCCTTGGTTCCGGTCGAGCGAGCGCACGGTGGCCCCCGCGGCCCGGGCGAGGGCGGCGGTGCCGTCGCCGGACCCATCGTCGACGACCAGGACCACGACCGGGTGCCCGAGCACCTCGCGGGGCGCGCGTCGCACGACGTCCCCGACGGTCATGTTCTCGTCGTGGGCGGGCAGGACCATGACGACGGGATCGGAGCGGGTGCGATCGGGGAGCATGTTAAGCATTCTTCACACCCGAGCGGTGGTATGGCTAGTCTGCCATTGATGGCACGCAGAAGATCGACGGCTGGGGCGGTTCTCGCGGTGGCGCTGGCGGCAGGGGGACCGGCGCTCGCGGCGTGCAGCTCGGGCGGCGGGGACCGGCTCGTGGTGTACAGCGGGCGGACGTCGAACCTGATCGGCCCGCTGCTCGAGGACTTCGCCGACGAGACCGGAATCAGCATCGACGTGCGCTACGACGAGTCCGCCAACCTCGCGCTGCTCATCGACGAGGAGGGGGACCGGACCCCTGCGGACGTCTTCATCTCACAGAGCCCGGGCGCGGTCGGGTACCTAGACGCCGCCGGCCGGCTGGCGCCGCTCGACGATGGGGTCATTGCCACGGTCCCCGCTGGCGACGCCGCGGCCGATGCGGGATGGGTCGGCCTCTCGGGCCGTGTGCGCACCCTCGTCTACAACCCCGGCCTCGTGGGCGAGGGCGAGCTGCCCGACTCGGTGCTGGACCTGACCGCGCCTGAGTACGCCGGACGGGTGGCGCTTGCGCCGACCAACGGGTCGTTCCAGGACTTCGTGACCGTGCTGCGCGACCAGCTCGGCGACGACGAGGCGGCGGCCTGGCTCGACGGGATGGCCGCCGGCGATCCCCCGACGTTCGACAACAACACCGCCATCGTCGAGGCCGTCGGCCGCGGCGAGGTGCCGATGGGCCTGGTCAACCACTACTACGCATTCCGCGCCAAGGCCGAGGACCCGGACCTGCCGGTCGAGAACCACTACTTCCCGGACGGCGACCTGGGGTCGACGCTGCTGGTCACGGCCGCATCGCAGATCGCCGACACCGACATGCCCGAGGAGGCGACCCGGCTCATCGAGTTCCTGCTCTCCCCCGAGGCCCAGCGGTACTTCAGCGAGGAGACGTTCGAGTACCCGCTGGCGGACGGCGCCGAGGTCAACGGGGCGCTGCCGTCGTTCGAGCAGATCTCCAAGACCCGGGTGGACCTCGACGAGCTGGGTGGCGGCCTGGAGGCCACCACCGCCATGATCGACCAGAGTGGCCTCACCTGAACCACAACTTGCGGCGGTAAAGGCCCCCACGAGGGCCTCAACCACCGCATATTCGGGGGGGTTTGTCGGAACCGCGCCCCGGTCGCTGGTGGCCGTGTGTGCGGTCATCGGGTTGCTGTTCGCCGCCCCGCTCCTCTACCTCATCTGGCGGAACGTCATCGGCGACGAGGACCTGGTCGACCTCTACCTGTCCCCGGCCACGCTCGTGCCGCTGCGCAACACCTTGGCCCTGGCGGTCGCCACCTCCCTCTCCACCGCCGTGGTCGGCACGGGCCTCGCCTGGCTGACGACCCGAACCGACCTGCCACTCCGCCGCCTGTGGGCGGCACTCGCGCCGCTGTCCCTGGTCTTCCCGTCGTTCGTGGGCGGATTGGCCCTCATGGCCGCAGTGGCGCCCGGCGGGCTGCTGGACGCGCCGCTGGGGTGGGTGGGAGCGGAGGCCACCCGTCCGGAGGGGTTCTGGGGCGCGTGGCTGGTGCTGACCCTGTTCACGACGCCGTACGTGCTGTTGCCGGTGGCCGCGCGCCTGGTCTCCCTGCCACCCTCACTGGAAGAGAGCGCCCGGCTTCTCGGGCGCCGCCCGGCGGCGGTCTTCCGCACCGTGGTCCTGCCGCAGATCAGCGGCGCCATCGCCGCGGGGGCCCTGCTCGTCTTCCTGTACACCGTGAGCGACTTCGGCGTGGTGGTGCTCCTCCGCTACGAGACGCTCACGCGAGCCATCTACACCAACCGGCTGCTCGACCGAGACCAGTCGGCGGCGCTGAGCCTGCTACTGGCGGCGGTGGCGCTGGCGGTGGTCGCGGGGGAGAGGACCATCGCCCGGCGCCGGCGTCGGGGCACACTGGAGGGGGTGCGGACCGCACGGCCGCTGCGGGTGCCACTGGGGCGCTGGCGCGTGCCGGCCCTGGCGGCGGTCGTCGCCTGGGTCGGCCTGGCCCTGGGTGGCCCGCTGGCGTCGCTCGGCCTGTGGGCGTGGCGCGGCCTCAGCGGCGAGACCAGCAGCCTTGCGGCCGGAGACAGGGATCTGGGCGACCTGGTCCAGCCGGCGCTGAACACCGCGGGCATCAGCGTCGTCACCGCCCTGGTGGCCGTGGGCGTGCTGCTTCCCCTCGCCTACCTGTCGGCCCGCCACCGGGCACGGGCGGCCGACCTCGCGAACGGGCTGGTGGCGACCGGCTTCGGCCTGCCGGCCCTGGTGGTGGCGCTGTCGCTGGTGTTCTGGAGCCGCCAGCTGCCCGAGGCCTGGGGCCTGTACCAGAGCTTCACGATGCTGGTCTTCGCGTACGTGGTGCACCTCGGGGCCCAGTCGCTGCGGGCGGCCCAGGTGGCGGTGGGATCCGTCCCGCGCCGGCTGGACGAGTCCGCGCGCATGCTGGGCGCCGGCCGGGCACGCCGGTTCGGCACCATCGAGCTCCCGCTCATGCTCCCGGGACTCGCCGCCGGCGCCGGCCTGGTGCTGCTGTCGACGATGAAGGAGCTGCCGATCACCCTGCTGACGCGGCCACTCGGGTTCGAGACCCTCGCCACCCGGATCTGGGAGGACGCCGAGGCGTTCTTCCTCGCCGAGGCGGGACTCGCGAGCCTGGTCCTGGTCGCCCTCTCGGGGATCCTGACGTGGCTGCTCGTGGTGCGGCGGACGGAGCGCCTCTCGTGAGCGCCTCCGGCGATCAGGCGACCCGAGGCGGCCGGTCCGAACTTGCGGTGGAAATGGACGCCATGGGGGCGCAAGCCGCCGCAAGTTCGGTCTCGATCCCCTTGCGTGAAGGCCGGCGCCCGTGGCGGCGCACGACTCCGGGGGCGGCGACGCTCGTCGGCGTCGTGGTGGCCGCCTGGGCGATGATCGCCATCCCGGCGCGTGCCACCTACGGCACCCTGACCACGGCCGACGAGCCGCAGTACCTGCTCACGGCGCTGAGCCTGTTCGAGGACGGCAACCTCCACATCGACGACGAGCTGGCGGATGCGCGGTTCGTGCCGTTCCACGAGCTCGACCTGCCCGTGCAGACCGAGGTGCTCGACGACGGCAATCAGGTCAGCCCCCACGATCCGCTGCTGCCGGCGGTCCTCGCCGTGCCGATGGGGCTGGGCGGGTGGGCGGCGGCTAAGGCGACGCTGGCGGTCCTCGGGGGCGTGCTGGCGGGCGTCCTGGTGTGGACCGCGCACCGGCGTTTCGCGGTGCCGCTCGGCGTCGCGGCCAGCACGGTCCTGGCCTTCGGGGTGACCGCTCCGCTCGTCGCCTACGCCACCCAGGTCTATCCCGAGCTGCCGGCGGCCCTGGCCGTCACCGCGGCGATCGCCCTGCTCACCGGCGCCAGGCGGCGTGCCGCGCTGGTCGGATTCGGGTTGGCGGTAACCGCGCTGCCCTGGCTCGGCGTCAAGTACGTCCCGGTGGCCGCGGCCCTGGTCGCAGTGGCGGTGAGCACGCTCGCCGGCGAACGCCGGGTGCGGGCCGCGGCCTCACTCGCCGCCCTGCTCGCCCTCGCCGGCGCCGCATACCTCGTCGCCCACCGGCTGCTGTACGGCGGCTGGACCGTGTATGCCACCGGCGACCACTTCACCGGGGGCGAGCTGACCGTGATGGGGCAGGACCCCGACTACGTCGGACGCAGCCAGCGGCTGGGCGGCCTGCTGCTCGATCGCGGCTTCGGGTTGGCGGCGTGGATGCCGGCGTACCTGCTGGCGGTCCCGGCCCTGGCGGCCCTGGCCCGCCGGCGGCCGGCGGGCTGGTGGGCGATCGTGGCGCCGCTCGCCGCGGGCTGGGCGACCGCCACCTGGGTTGCACTCACGATGCATGGCTGGTGGTGGCCCGGCCGCCAGGTGGTCGTCGTGGTTCCGTGCCTGGTGCTCGCCGTCGCCTGGTGGGCCGGACGGACGCGTGTGCCCCGGGCCCTGACCGCCCTGGCGGGAGCGTTCGGCGCTCTGGTGTGGGCGTGGCTCGTGGTCGAGGTGCTCGACCGCCAGCGCACGCTGATCTTCGACTTCGAGTCCACGTCCAACCCGCTGTACCGGGCGTGGCGGCTGTCGCTCCCCGACTACCGCCACCCGGGTGCGTGGGACGGGTTGCTCCAGGCGGCGTGGTTCGTGGCCCTCGCTGCGACGGCGCTCGTCGCGTTCAGGCGCTCGCTGAGACCGGAGCCGGCTCGTCGGCGGTGACCAAGATCCGGGCGGTGGCGAACGCGCCGATCCCGACGTGGCGGCCGGCGATCTCCACGGTCGTGGTGTGGTCGGGGGACACCGCCGTGACCACCCCGGAGTGACCGGGCTGCACTGCGGCCTCCTCGAGGAAGTCGAGGAGGCCCGGGGTGAACTCCAGCTCCTCGGGTATCCGCGTCACGGTGAACGCCGTGCCCACCGGCAGGTCGCTGAGTGCCACCGCGGCCGGGGCGGCGTACTCGGACCCGGGGATCGGGTTGCCGTGGGGGCAGGTCGTGGGGTTGTCGAGCAGGCGGTTGATCGCCCGCTCCACCGGTTCGGAGATGACGTGCTCCCACTTGCCCGCCTCGACGTGGGCGTCGGCCCACGACAGCCCGAGGATGTCGGTGAGCAGGCGCTCGGCCAGCCGGTGGCGGCGGACCACCTGCTCGGCGAGCCGCCGGCCGTCGACGGTGAGGTTGATCGTCGATCCGTCGACCGACACGAA
>JBKOUY010000192.1:0-10006 GCA_046723645.1 Actinomycetota bacterium
GGCCGGGAACCCGCGTGGCCAGCGGGGGGCCGAGCATGCCCGGTTACGATCCGGCCGATGCGTCCGCTGACGTTCGTGGCGGTCGGACTTGTGCTCATCGCCATCGACATCCGAACGGAGCACCTCGACCTCCTCCCGGACGCTATCGGGTGGGGCCTCGTGGCCTTCGGCGCGTGGCGCTGCGCACTCACGGTGCCCGCGATCGCAGCGGCCGCAACGGCGCTCCTGGTGCTGCCGGAGGTGTCGCTCCCACACCACTTCCTGATGGTCGACCCGCAGACGGGTGAGACTGTCACGCCGCGTCCCGGCGTCGACCTCGCCTACCCGGAGCAGCTCGTCTTCGATGACCTCACGGGCTGGCGGCTCGCCGTGCTGGCTGCGGCGGCGGTCGCCGGCGGAGTCGCGCTGTGGCTGCTCCTCGGGGCCCTGGCCAAGCGCGCTGCCGCCTGGGAGCGGGTGGACACCGCCCGCCAGATCCGCTGGCTGCGCTGGCTGACGCTGGTGGTTTGGACGGGCGGGCTGCTGGTGGTGCTGGTCGTGTCGGTGTCGTCCGGGGAGGCGTCGTTCGACCCCGTGTGGAACGGCAGCCTCGAACTACTGGCGATGGCGGGGATCGTGCTCATCGCCGCCGTCATCGCGGTGCTGCTGCGCGAGACGAACCGGGCCTGGGCCGTGCCCCGGTGGTCGGACCATCGATCACCCCGTGCGGGACGGCTGCCGCCCAGCACGGACGGCCGCCGCCCGGCCTGACACGGTCGCGGGCTTGGAACGTGCGTGGATCGGCACGTCGTCCTTGGCTTGCGGTGGCCCGCGTTGCCTGGAGGCCTCGCTCTGCGGCGTTGGCTCAAGCTGCGAGACCCGTACTGCTCGGTGCCCAGGTGCCGGCCTCTCCGCTCGGCCTCTCAGCCCAGGTTCGACGACCGCGGGTAGACGTCCGCCGGGTCGGTGAGGACGTTGACCAGGTACGGAACGCCGGACGCCAGGCCGCGGTCGAGCGCGGGACCGACGTCGTCGGGATCGGTCACGGTCTCGCCGGCGCCGCCGAGTGCTGCCACCACCTGGTCGTAGCGGCAGCCGGGCTGGAGGTCGGCGGCCACGTCGTAGCCGTAGAGCGCCTGCATCGGATGCTTCTCGAGCCCCCAGATGCCGTTGTTGCCGACGACCATCACCAGCGGCAGCTGGTGCCGGACCAGGGTGTCGGCGTCGAGGAGGGAGAACCCCGCGGCCCCGTCGCCGAGCAGCGCCACCACCTGGCGGTCCGGGTGCGCCAGGCGCGCCGCCATGGCGTAGCCCATGCCGGTGCCGAGGCAGCCGTAGGGCCCGCTGTCCAGCCAGCACCCCGGCTCGTACACGTCGACGTACTTGCCGGCGTAGGAGACGAAGTCGCCGCCGTCGCACACCACCACTGCGTCGCGATCGAGCCGCTTGCGCAGCTCGCCGTAGACGCGCGTCGGCAGGATCGGCGTCGTCGCCGCCGCCAACAGCGGGGCCTCGCCCGCCGCCGTGGCCGCCTCGAGGTCGCGGACCCGGTCGAGCCACGGCTCGTGGTCGGTGCGCAGGCCGTCGTAGCCGGCGAGCCCGGCGAGCGTCGTGCGCAGATCCCCGGCCACAGTGAGCGCGTCGACATGCCCCGCCCGGCCCTCCTGGCTGTCGACCAGGTGCACGACGGTCGCGCTGCCGAAGCGGCCGAACGACAGGCGGAAGTCGAGCGCCGTGCCCACGACGACGACCACGTCGGCATCGCTCTTGAGCAGGCGGCGGGTCCGGCTGGCGGCGAGCGGATGGTCCGCCGGCACGCAACCTCGCCCCTGGCCGTTGACGAACGCCGGCATCCGCAGGTGCTCGACGGCGGCCACGAGCTCGTCCTCCGCCCCGGCCCACCACACGTCGGTGCCCGCGATGAGCATCGGACGCTCGGATTGGGCGATGACGCCGGCGGCGGCGGCCACCTGGTCGGGGTCGGGCTCGACCGCCGCCGGCGCGACCGCCGGCAGGATCGACGCCTCCCCCTCGGCGAACACGACGTCGATCGGCAGGTCGACGAACACCGGCCCACGGTGCGGGGTCAGGGCGGTGACGGTCGCCTCGTGGACCGCCGCCGGGATGTCCTCCACGGCGGCGACCGTGCGGGCCAGCTTGGTGACAGGGGCGAGCAGCGGCACATGGTCGAGCTCCTGGAGCGAGCCGGAGCCCCACCGCGCCTGCGGGGCGCGGCCGCCGAGGACCACGACCGGCGAGCCGTTGAAGTGCGCCTGCGTGATGGCCGACATGCCGTTGGTGACGCCGGGCCCGGCGGTGAGCACGGCGAGCCCGGGCCTGCGGGTGAGCCGCGCGTGGCCCTCGGCGGCGAAGGCGGCGGTCTGCTCGTGCCGCACGTCGACGATGCGGGTCGGCGGATCGCGCTTGACCGCCGCGTCGTAGAGCGGGAAGACATGACCGCCCGACAGGGTGAACAGCGTGTCGACACCGAAGGGGCGTAGTGCCGCGAGCGCCAGCTCGCCCCCGTGGTCGCGGACCGTGGTTCCGGGATCGTGTGCCATGTGACACCGGAGTCTGCCCGCCTGGGGACGGCCATCGCTATCGCTCGCCGCTGGGCGCCGCGGGAACCGCGATGTTCACCGCACCACCGATGTCGTACAGCTCGATAGTGGTGACGACCGCGCCCGGCCCATCGGCGGCGTGGGTCGCGAGCCGTATCTCCAGGCGCCGGATCACGCCGTCGCCGTCGATCCAGACCTCGATCGGCGTGACCCGTCCGCCGAGGTCCGCGCTCGCCGCCAGGTGGGTGGCCGGGCTGCCGCGGATCACGTCGTGGCCGACCACCCGTGCGCCGCCGGTCGCGTCGCCGACCACCTCGAGGGGGCCGAGCGGGTCGAGGACCAGCCTCGCGGCGTCGCTGCTCGCGCCCGAAGCGGCGAAGGCGGCCCGGTCGGCCCGGACCCAGTCGCCGGGCGCCCGCCCGACGACCGCGGCCAGCGGCCCGGTCCGGGTGTAGACCACGTCGCCGGCCGCCACCAGCCCGGCCGTGCTCGCGGCGGCGGCGCCCGGCTGGTCGGCTGCGCCGTACACATCGATCTCGACCCGGACGCGGCCAACCCGCCGATCGAATGCCACCCGGTATCGGCCCACGGTGAGCCGACCGCCTGGCGGTGGGTCGGCCACGTCGAGGCCGGCGAGGGCGGTCGTCACCGTCACCCGCCCACTCCCGACCGCACGCGTGGCCTCCAGCGCCCGCACGAGTGTGCGCCGCTCGACCGCGCCCGCAACTGGCCTGGTCGGCGCCTCGACGGTGCCACGCCCACCGGCCGACCCGCCGTGGCGGGCGCTCTCTGCGATGCCGATCGCGGCGACGACGATCGCGGCGACGACGATCGCGGCGACGACGACCAGAGCCGCGGCAGGTGGGAAGGATCGATGGTGGGGCCGTCGCATCGGCGCGCTCCTCTCGCAGGGCTGACGAGGGGGCGGGGAGATGCGGCGATGGCCGCCGGTCGGGGTCACCGACGCCTGCCGGCGCCCCACCGAGCGATCCGGCAGCACCCATCCTAGACGGGGGGTGTGACAGGCAAGCGCCGTAGAATGCACGGGTCCCCCGACCGCACTGCCAGCCGCACGCGCGGCTAACTTGCGCAGGCGGCGCGCATGGCGGGGGGCGCAAGGGCAACCGGTAACAGACGGCAGCGACTGCCCGGTGCTCACGGAGACGCAGCGGAGGAACGGTGACGAGGAAGCAGGCGGTCACGCTGGGCGTGCGCATCGCCGTGAGTGCCGCCATGTTGATCGTCCTCGTCGCGCAGGTGCCGTCGTTCGACGTCGACGAGCTCGTCCCCGTGTGGTCGGCCGGCACCGCTGCCTGGCTCGGCGTCGCTGCCGCGCTCACGCTCGGCGGCATCGTGCTCTCGGCGCTCCGGTGGCAGAAGGTGCTCGAGGCGCTGGAGATCCCCGCCAGGTTCCCCCGCCTGGTGTCCTACTACCTCGCCGGCCAGTTCGTCTCGAACGTGCTGCCCACGACCATCGGCGGCGACGTGCTCCGGGTGAGCCGTCTGTCGCGCGACACCGGGGAATCGCCGGGGACGTTCGCCTCCGTGGTACTCGAGCGGCTCACGGGGTGGCTCGTGCTGCCGGTGATCACGCTGGCCGGCTTCGCGGTCAATCCCGGGCTCCGCCACCTCGGCTCGGCGACCCAGGTGGCGCTGCTGCTGGCATTCGCCACCCTGGCCCTGCTGGTCGGCGCGCTCGCGGCCGTCGGCAGCCGGCGCATTGGCGGACGCTTCGCCACCCGTGCGGGCTGGCGCCGCTTCGCAGGCGCCGTCCACCTGGGCGTCCACCGGCTGCGGTCCGACCCCGGCGCGGCGGCGAACGTCCTGGTTGCCGGGTTCGCCTACCAGCTCATCCTCGTGCTGGCGGCCGTCGCCGCCGCGAATGCCCTCGGGGTCCGGCCCGCCGGCCTCACCGCCCTGCTGGCGTTCCTGCCGGCGGTGCTCATCGCCCAGGTCCTGCCGATCAGCATGGCCGGCCTGGGGGTTCGCGAGGGTGCCTTCGTGCTCTTCCTCCACCCGCTCGGCGTCTCCCGCGAAGATGCGATCGCCCTCGGCCTGCTGCTCTACCTGCTCAACGTGGCCGTCAGCCTGCTGGGTGCGCCCGCGTTCGCCGCCGGCGGTCGCACCCGGTCCGCCCCCGACGAGGCCGCCGCCAGCCCGACCGTGGCGGCATGAGCGAGCATCCCGTCGGGGCAACCGAGCGAGGTCCGGGCCCGAGCGCACCACCGCCGCCGGCGGCAAGGGCGGAAGGCACACGCCGAAGCCCGAGCGCACCGCCACCGGAGGCGGAGCATGAGCCGGCTGCGACGGGGGCGCTCGAACGGCCGGGGGCCGAGGACGGCGCCGCCCCCCGGGACTGGGGTCTGCGCTGGTGGCGTGAGCTGATCTACGTCGTGCTCGTGTACGCGGCCTACTCGGGCGTGCGCAACCAGTTCGGGTCGGGCGGCGGCGCGGTCGACCCGGAGCCGGCGTTCAACCACGCCAAGGCGATCATCCAGCTCCAGAGGAACATCGGCCTCTACTTCGAGGACAGCCTGCAGCGCTGGTACCTCGACCTGCCGCTGAACGGGCTCATCCGCTTCTGGAACGTCTACTACGGGCTCTTCCACTTCGTCGTCGTCGCCGTCGCCCTGGTGTGGATGTTCCGCAAGGCACCGTGGCGCTACCGCGTGTGGCGCAACACGCTGGCATTCACCACCCTGCTCGCACTGATCGGCTTCGCATCGTTCTCGCTCATGCCGCCGCGCCTGCTCGACGACCCCGGGACGTACGGTGGCTGTCAGATCTACGCGCCCGACCAGGACCTTCCCGACGAGGCCGGCGAACCGCCGTGCGACCGGTACGGGTTCGTCGACACCGTGGCGGTGTACGGCGGCTGGGCGTCGTTCGGCAGCGAGGAGATGGCGGCGGTGTCGAACCAGTACGCGGCCATGCCGAGCATGCACATCGGCTGGTCCACGTGGTGCGCCCTGGTGCTGGCGCCGCTGGTGCGCCGGCGCTGGCTCCGAGCCCTGGTCATCGCCTATCCGTTCATCACGCTGTTCGACATCATGGTGACGGCGAACCACTACTGGATCGACGGCGTGGGGGGGCTGATCTGCCTCGGCGCCGGCTACGTGATCGCCCGGGCCGGCACCCGATGGTGGGAGTCGCGCCACGGCATTCCTGCCGCGGAAACGGTGGCTGGGACCACGATTCCCGCGGCAGGTTTGCGGGGCTAAGCGGGCTCGCGCGGAGGGGGCCGGCCGCCCCAGTGGACCGGAGTGCCGTGGTAGCCGCTGGTCGCCAGCACCTCCTCCGTGCCGCCCGGCCACCGGGTCAGCCGCAGGTCGGCCACCGGTCCGGCCGGCTCGAGCCGCAGCCAGGCGAGAGGCGCGTCCGCACCGGCCTCTTCGCCCGCGCGCCGTAGCGCCCCCCGCATCCGGTCGCGTGACCTCCCGTCGACGTACTGCCAGACGATGGAGTGGTAGACGACCGTGGCGGTCCCGGGCGCGGGTTCTGCCAGCCGCGTCTCGAGCCAGTCCCCGAGGTCGGCGGCCGTGACGCCTGCGGGGACGCGGGCCGCGATCGCCAGCGCGGCATCGAGGCGGGCGCGCCGGTCGACCATGTCCGGCCAGAGGTAGGAGCGCAGGGTGAGCCGACCGTCCTCGCCCATCGGATCTATCGGGGATCGGTCGCAACCCTCCCGGACGACCACGCCGACGGTCACGTCGTCGAGGACGGGCGGTGGGTCGTCCCAGACCCCGACGAACCGCACGGCGCTGGCCGGGTCGCCGAGCGTCGAGGCACCGGTGTCGTACCAGAAGTGGTCCCACCGCAGGTTGAGGCCGGCGCTTGCCCCCAGCTCCAGCAACCGCAGGGGCAACCCGCTCCGGCGGGCGACCTCGACGAAGCCCCCGACCAGTGCGGCCGAGCGCCCGACCTCGTTGGTCTGCACGCCATGGCCGACGCGGGCCTCGATGTCCAGACGCAACTCGGCGACCGTCGCCACGAAGTCGTCGGCCAGGCTCGGCCCCGGCGTCCCACCCACTGACGGGTAGTGCGCCGCCAGCCGCGGGGCACGGCCCTCGAGCACCAGCCGATGGACGGCACCCAGGAACCGCAGGGGCAGCGCCGACCCGAAGGGGTCGCGCTCGTGGGGCCGGAGGACCGCCGCGCACGGACCGTCGCCGCCGACGTCGGCGATGACGGCGTCGAGCACCTCGGCGTAGAGGTTCGAGCCCAGGTCCGCGCAGGAGTTGCGCTGGAACACCAGCGCATCGACCAGCGGAACGACGCGCGGCCATGTGGGCATCCACCTCTCCTATCACCATCGGTCCATGCGGGCGCGGACCGGACCCTGCATGGTCCGACGACGGGTGGCGGGAGTAGCGTTGGTCCTTGCTCGGGGCTCGGATGGGCCCATCGTCGACCGCCGCAACGGAGCCGCATCGATGCTGCTCGATTCGATCAAGGACCCAAGGGACCTGGGCAAGCTCTCGTACGAGGAGCTCGACGCCCTGGCCGGGGAAATCCGCCAGCACATCATCGACGCGGTGTCGGCCGCCGGCTCGGGCCACCTGGGTTCGAACCTCGGCGTCGTCGAGCTCACGCTCGCCGTCCACCGCGTGTTCCAGTCGCCCCGCGACATCCTGTTGTGGGACACCGGTCATCAGGCCTACGTGCACAAGATCCTCACTGGCCGCCGCGACGACTTCGCGACGTTGCGGCGGGCCGGCGGCCTGTCCGGGTACCCGTCGCGCACCGAGTCCGAGCACGACTGGGTCGAGAACAGCCACGCGTCGACGATCCTCTGTTACGCCCACGGCCTGGCGGAGGCACACAAGCTGCGGGGGATCACCGACCGGAGCGTCGTCGCCGTGATCGGCGACGGCTCGATGACCGGCGGCATGGCCTTCGAGGGGCTCAACAACCTGGGCCACTCCGACAGCCGCGCGGTCATCATCCTCAACGACAACGGCCGCTCCTACGCGCCGACGGTGTCGCGGCTGAGCGAGAGCCTCGGCCGCCTCCGCCTCAATCCGGCCTACGTGCGCAACCGGGCCCGGCTCGACAGGCTCCTGCACGATGTGCCGCTCTTCGGCGACAAGCTGGAGCGGGGCGTTGAGGGGGCACTGGCGGCCGTACGTGAGATGTTCGAGCCGCCGGCGTTCTTCGAGATGCTGGGCGTGCGCTACACGGGCCCGTTCGACGGCCACGACGTCGCCGGCCTAGAGAGCGCCCTCCGCAACGCCCGCGAGTTCGACGGGCCCATCGTGGTGCACGTGCTGACCCAGAAGGGCCGCGGCTACGCGCCCGCCGAGAACGACCCGATCAAGCGGCTGCACGACGTGGGCGGGGTCAAGCCCGGCAGCTACACGGCGGCCTTCACCGAGGCGCTCATCAAGGAGGCCGAGCATCGGCCCGAGGTGGTGGCCCTCACCGCTGCGATGCCCGACTCGACCGGCCTGCTGCCCTTCAAGGAGCGTTTCCCCGACCGGTTCTTCGACGTGGGCATCGCCGAGCAGCACGCCACGACCGCGGCGTCGGGCATGGCGATGGGCGGCCTGCGCCCGGTGGTCGCGATCTACTCGACGTTCCTCAACCGGGCGTTCGACCAGGTCAACCTCGATGTGGCGATGCACCGCCAGCCCGTGGTGTTCTGCCTGGACCGGGCCGGCATCACCGGTGACGACGGGGCCAGCCACCATGGCGTGCTCGACATGGTGCTGCTGTCCAAGGTGCCGGGGATGACGATCTTCGCCCCCTCCTCCTACCGGGAGGTGGGCATCATGCTGCACGACGCCCTCGAGCTGTGCACCGGCGGGCCCGCGGCCATCCGCTTCCCCAAGACGATGCCCCCCGACGACGCGGTGACCACCGGCGGGGGCGAGGAGGTCGGCTCCGGCCTGTCCGCCCGGAAGGTCCGCATCGGACGCGACGTCTGCATCCTGGCGGTCGGCAAGATGCTCGCACCGGCCCGGGACGCGGCCGAGGCCCTGGCCTCGACCCACGGGATCGAAGCGGCGGTGTGGGACGTGCGGGTGGTCAAGCCGCTCGACGAGGAGATGCTCGCCGAGGCCGCCACCTACCCGCACGTCGTCACCGTCGAGGACGGCTACCGGGAGGGCGGTGCCGGTTCGGCCATCGCCAGTCGCCTGGCCGAGATCTCCGGTGACCGTCCGGACCGGGACGGCCCGCCGGTGACCGTGCTGGGAGTGCCCGTCAGGTTCATCGCGCACGGCAAGCCCGACAGCATCCTGGCCTCGATGGGCCTCGACGCCGCGGGCATCACCGCCACGGTGCGTGCTGCCGTGACGAGATCGGCGTAGCCAACGACAGACGCGACAAGGCCCGGACCGGATGTACCGGCCCGGGCCTCTCCCCCTGGTCGCCCCCAGCGGTGATCGGGTTCACCATAGCTGAGCTAGGTGTCGCCTGTCACATGTTGTTATCGCAAGTCCCCGCCAACGCGTTACGGGCGGCGTGAAAGTACTCCAGCGGGGCTCTCCCACTACCTCACGTATAGTAGGGGTTCTCCCCCATCGAGTGATCCGTGGTGTCGATCACCTCGGAGACCTCGGGGATGGCCTCGCGAATGGATCGCGAGATGCCTTCCCGAAGCGTCATCGCAGAGACGGCGCACCCTTGGCAGCCCCCGCCCATCGTCACGTACACGACGTTGCCCTCGACGCGGTCGAGGGCCGCGAACCCACCGTGCATCGCCAGCGCAGGGTTGATCTGGCCATCGAGCAGTTGACGCACCTTCTCGTCGATCGTGCCGGACAGCTCGATGTGCGCACCGGACAGCGGGTCGGGACGATTGGGGTTGCGGAGGACGAGGCCGTTCTGCCCGCCCGTCGCCGGCAGGTCCAGGGTGGCGCCGCGCAGGGCGTCGAGGCTGTCGACCGGGATGATCACCGGCAGGGAGCCCTCGTGCTCGACCACGTCGCCTGCCACCAGGTCGGCCTCGGCCACCGGGTCGAAGGTGAGGTCGTACGTGTACTCGACGCCCTGGACGCCCGTGACCTCGACGCGCAGGCCGAGCGCGTCCGGATCGTCCTCCTGTGCCCGGAGCTCGAGGATCTTCTCCCGGGCGGACTCGGTGACGGTCATGACCATGCGCTCAGGCTAGCGCCGCGCCTGTCCGGAACATGCCTGCTGAGGCCGGGTCTGCCGACGCGTGGCCTAGGGCCTGAGGCCGAGCGCCTCGGCCTCTTCGGCGAGCGCGAGCCAGCGCTCCTCGGCTGCGGCCAGCTCGCTGGCGACGACCGCCAGCTCCTCCCCGACACACGCCAGGGCGACGTGGTCGCCCCTCGCACCGGCCAGCTCCGCCTCGAGCGCCGCCTGGCGATCCCGCAGGCGGAGCAGCTCCGCCTCGGCCCGGCGCAACAGGTGGCGCAGCGTGCTGGGCGTGCGGCGGGTGCCTTCGCCCGTCGACCGGGCGCTGGGGCGGGCCTGGCCTCGCGCCCGCGGCCGCCCGGCCC
>JBKOUY010000234.1:0-5548 GCA_046723645.1 Actinomycetota bacterium
GACGGCGATGCCTCGTCCCGGGACCTGTCGGGCGGAGACCGGGCCGCCGCGCAGGCGAGCTTCGGCGCCGCGCTGCGGGTGGCGGCAGCCGTCTCCGCCGGCTTTCTCGCCGTGTTCGCGCTCGCCGGGTTCGCCGTGGAGCTCACCTCGCTGCCGGTCTACGAGCACGTCCCCTGGATCTCGATCGTCATCGGCGCCGGCCTCTTCGCCTTGGGGGTGGCGATGCTGGCCGGGTTCGAGCTCAACGTCCGGCTGCCGCGCCTGGACCGGGGTGGCCGCGAGCGGACGGTCGGGTCGATGTTCGTGTTCGGCGTGTCGTACGCCATCGCGTCGATCGGCTGCACGCTGCCGCTGTTCCTCGCCGTGATGTCGGGGGTCTTCAACCGTGAGTCGGCGGCGGACGGCATCCTGACCTTCGGCATCTACGGCCTGGGTATGGCGCTGGTGTTGGCGGGCCTCACCGTGGCGATCGCCATGGCACGCACGTCGATCGTGCGGTTCCTGCGCCGCTTGCTGCCTTACGTCGGCCGCGTCTCGGGGGGCCTGGTTGCGCTGGCTGGCGCCTATGTCGCCTACTACGGCTGGGACGAGCTGCGCCAGGCTCGGTCTCCCGCCCGGGAGGTGCCGTCCTCCCCGGTCATCGACACCGTGACCGGGTGGTCCTATGACGTCAGCGACTGGGTCGACCGCACCGGGTCGGTGCGGATCGCCGTGGGCATCGTCGTGAGCATGGCGGCGGTGGCGTTGGCCGTCTACGGCGGCCGGCGTCAGGGGGCGAGGCGTTCGATGCGCCAGCCGGACGGCCGGGTCGTGTCGCGGCAGTAGGCGATCCGATCGTGCATCCGGCTCTCGCGGTGCTGCCAGAACTCGAGCCGGTCGGGTGCCACGCAGAGGCCGCCCCAATGGTCGGGGCGCGGCACGGGCTCACCCTCGTAGCGCCTCGCCAGCTCGTCGACGCGGCGTTCCAGCGCAACGCGGTCGGGGATGACCCGGCTCTGGGGCGAGGCCGCGGCCGCGATCTGGCTGCCGCGGGGGCGCGTCACCCAGTACGCGTCGGACGCCTCGTCGTCGACCGGGGCCACCGAGCCCTCGACGATGACCTGGCGACCCACGGGGTGCCAGGGGAACAGGAGCGCCGCCCTCGGGTTGGCTGCCAGCTCCCGGCCCTTGCGGCTCTCGCGGTTGGTGAAGAAGACAAAGCCCTCGGGCCCGAACCGCCGTAGCAACACCATGCGGACCGCCGGCCGCCCGTCGAGTGTGGCGGAGCTGACGACCATGGCATCGGGCTCCCCGACGGCGGCGCCGCGCCAGGCGGCGAACCAGCCGGCGAACTGGTCCATCGGGTCGGCCGCCACGTCGCCCTCGGACAGGCCGGCATCGGCGTATTCCTGGCGGCGCTGAGCGGGATCCACGATCCGGGGTCTAGCTCATGCCACGGAGCCCGAGGTCATGGGTTCCGGATCGGGAACCCATGACCTCGCCCGACGCATGTCCGCAGGAACGTGGTGTCAGCTCACTCCGTGAAGCCGTTGTCGGAGAGCCATTGGGCCGCGACGTCGCTCTCGGCGAGGCCCTCCGCCTGCACCTGGGCATTGAGCGCCGTGAGGCCCTCGGTGTCGAGGGCCGCGCTGACGTCGTCGAGCACGGCCGTGACCTCGGGGGTGGCCTTATCGGCGTTGATCAGCGGGAGGACCGCCTCGTTGGGGACGATGTTCTTGTCGTCCTTCAGCGAGGTGAAGTCGTTCTCGGTGATCGCCGCGTCGGTGGAGAACAGGTTGCCGCAGTTGATGGCGTTGGCGTTGAGCGCGTCGACGATCGGGGGGCCGATCTCGAGCGGGACGAACTCGGCGAACTCGGCGCCGTAGAACTGCTGGAGGCCGGGGATGCCGAACGGCGACCGCTCCGCGAACTCGGGCGGGCCACCGAGCGTGATGTCGCCCGACGCCTCGGCCAGGCCGCTGAGATCGGAGAAGCCGTACTGGTCGATCGTGTCCTGGTTGCAGACGATGACGTCCTTGTCCTCGGCGGTCGACGGCGTCAGGACGGTCAGGTTGTCGGGCAGAGCGTCCTTGAGCTCGGCGACCTGCTCATCGACGTTCGTGGCCTCCGGCGTCGCGTTCGGGTCGTCCTGGCGCAGCACGAACGAGAGCAGGGAGTTCGTGTACTCCGGCAACAGGTCGATCTCGCCGTTCTCGATGGCCGCGAAGTAGACCTCGCGCGAACCGATGTTCGGCGTCACGTTCACGTCTGCGCCGTTGGCCTCCAGCGCGCCGGCGTAGATCTCGGCGAGCAGGACGCTCTCGGGGAAGTTGGCCGAGCCCACGTTCAGGCTCTGGTCCGCGAGGTCGCCGGCGGCGGAATCACCGCCGCCGGCGTCATCGCCGGTAGTGGAATCGTCGTCGTCGCCGCACGCCCCGGCGACCAGGACGAGGACCGCGACGGCGGCCAGTAGGCGGATGCGCTTCATGTGCTGACTCCTCCAGCAGTGGGTGTGATTGGGACTGTCGTTGAGAGCAACCGCGCTCGGCGGCGGGGGAGCCCGGCGGGCCTCGCCGACCGCTGGGCGAGGGCGAACAGGCCCTCGCCCACCAGGGCGAGCACGGCGACGACGATCGAGCCTCCATAGACCCTGGCTTCGTCTCTGACGGCGAAGCCGTCGATGATGAACCGACCCAGCCCGCCCAGGCCGGCAAAGGCCGCGATCGTGGCGGTCGCGATCACCTGGAGCAGCGCGGAGCGGATGCCGGCGAGGGTGAGCGGGGCGGCCAACGGGACCTCCACCTGCATGAGCACCTGCGTCGGGGTCATGCCCATGCCTTGGGCTGCGTCGCGCGCCGCGGGATCGACGCCGCTGATCCCGGCGGCGGTGTTGGCGAGTATCGGCGGGATCGCCAGCACCGCAAGGACGATGATGACCGGCCCCACCTGCACCGGGTACCAGCGCCCCAGGAGGACGAGCAGCCCGAGCGTCGGGATCGCTCGCGCCGCCCCCGACAGGGCCACGGAGCCCTGCTCGAACCGTCCGGTGTGGCCGATCACCAACCCCGCGGGCAGGGCGACGAGGGCGGCGAGCCCGACCGCCAGCAATGAGTACTGGAGGTGTTCCACGATCCGCTGGAGGATGCCGGTGGATCCCCACCAGTTCTCGGCGGTGGTCAGCCATCCGATGGTGTCGCTGAACGTGCTCATCGGCGCGCCGCCCTGGCCGGAGTCCACGGCGTCAACACCCGCCGCGTGAGCACGAGCGCGATGTCGACGACCACCGCCAACAGCACCGAGGCCGCGATGCCGGCGATGATCTCGCTCGTGCGGTTCCGGCGAAATCCCTCGAAGAACAGGAACCCGAGGCCACCCCGGCCCAGGACACCCCCGACGCTCACCAGGCTGATCGTCGAGACCGCGGCCACGCGGAGCCCCGCCATGATGGCCGGGACGGCGAGCGGCAGCTCGATCGCCAGCAGCGAGCGCCGCGGCGTGTACCCGACCCCGGCGGCGGCGTCCTTGACCGAGTCGGGGACCCCCCGCAGCCCCTCGACGAGGTTCCGGACCAGGATGGCCAGCGTGTAGATCGCGAGGGCGACGATGAGCGGCCGGTCGTTGAGCAGCCCGAGTCCGAAGCCCAGGCCTAGCAGCACGAGCAGCGACAGCGACGGGATCGTGTAGAGCACGTTGGTCACGCCGAGGATCCCCGGGTAGGTCCGGCGCCAGCGGTACCCGGCGAGCCCGAGCGGGAAGGCCACCGCCGCGCCGAGGGCGAGGGCTACGGCGGTGATGCGCAGATGGACGACGGTGTAGTGCCAGACGACGTCCCAGTTGCCGTCGATCCCGAACCCGCTCCAGCTCGGCGGCCGGGCGGCAAAGACGGGGATCATGCGACGATCCCCTCGGCCAGGTCGTCAACCGTGAGCATGCCCAGATGGCGGCCGTCCGCGTCGACCACCATGGCGACGCGCGTGTGGGACGAGACGATCCCGTCGAGCGCCGCCTTGAGGTTGGTGGCCGCGGTGACGACGGCGCGGAACGGCTTGGGCGTCAACTCGCCGACCGTGTCAGCGCCGTCGAGCTCCGCCGATCCGATCCAGCCGCGCAGGCGATCGTCGCCGTCGCACACGGCCACCCAGTCGTAGCCCAGCTCCGCCATCGCAGCCCGGGCCTCCGCAGTGGTGGCCGACTCGGAGACCACCGGTCCCTTGCTCAGCGAGGCGTCCTCGACGGTCATGAGCGACAGCCGCTTGATGCCCCGGTCGTCCCCGAGGAAGTCGGCCACGAAGTCGTTGCGCGGCGCCCGGAGCATCTCCGCCGGCGAGTCGAGCTGCTCGAGGATGCCGCCCACGTTGAGGATCGCGATCCGGTTCGCGAGCTTGATGGCCTCGTCGATGTCGTGGGTGACGAACACGATCGTCTTGTGGACCTCACGCTGCAGCGTGAGGAGCTCGTCCTGCAGCTGCGTCCGCACGATGGGGTCGACGGCCGAGTAGGGCTCATCCATCAGCAGCACCGGAGGATCGGCGGCCAGCGCCCGAGCAACGCCCACCCGCTGCTGCTGCCCGCCCGACAGCGCCGCGGGGTAGCGGTCGAGCAGCCCCCGGTCGAGCCGCAACAGGTCGGCCAGCTCGTCCACCCGGGCGGCGATGCGGCCGCGGTCCCAGCCCAGGAGCTTGGGCACGGTGGCGATGTTGTCGCCCACCGTTCGGTGCGGGAACAGTCCCGCCTGCTGGATGACGTAACCGATCCCTCGGCGGAGCTCGTGGGTCGGCCGGGTGCGGATGTCGACCCCGTCGACCCACACCGTGCCGCTGGTGGGCTCGATGAGCCGGTTGATCATCTTGAGCGTCGTGGTCTTGCCACAGCCGGACGGCCCCACGAGCGCCACCAGCTCGCCGCGCGCGATCGTCAGGTCGAGGCCGTCGACCGCCGGCCGGGACGCGCCGGGGTACGTCTTGGTCAGGCGCTCGAGCCGGATCGCGACGTCACCGGCCGGCGGGTCGGCGGTGGCGGCCTGGGGTGTCGTCACGGCACGGGTGGCCGGGTGGAGTGGTGCGCTGTCGGGCGGATTACGGTTCCCTCCCCGCAGGTGCGGCCCCGGGAGAAGCCGTCGGGCCCATGTCGATAGGCGGACCCTGGGTCTTGCTGGCCGTCACCCTATCGCCGGCGCCCGCCAACGGACGCGCTTTAGCGCTCAGCTACCGGCGACGGGCTGGCGGGGGACCTCGGCCCCTGGGGCCGGCGCCGGGCCCTTGGGCATCATGCCGCGCGTGACCCAGCCGCGGGTCTCGGCCCACACCAGCATCGGCGGCAGGAACACGAGCGCCGACAGCAGCGCCACCGACACGTTCATGGCCACGATCAGGCCGAAGTCACGAAGCAACGGCAGCGACGAGAAGGCGATGACCGCCACCCCCGAGATCGCCGTGAGCGCCGAGACGATGAATGCCCGGCCGGTGCGGCGGGCGGTGACGTTCATCGCCTCGCGGGGGCCGTAGCCCCGCTGCCGTTCCTCGATGAACCTCAGGAGGATCAGCGACGTGAACTCCGTGCAGACCGCGAC
>JBKOUY010000227.1:0-3285 GCA_046723645.1 Actinomycetota bacterium
GCGCGCTTGGCCAGGTTCGCCTTGGCCTTCTCCGATCGCGTGAACGGTGCCGTCAACGTCGACAGCGCCCGGACCGGACGCGTCCACCGCCCGAGCCAGCCCAGGTACACGTCCACCGCTTGGAGCTGCGGGTAGCTCTCCGGCAAGCCCAGGTGCTCGGAACCCCCCACGCTCATCGCAGCGCGCTTCACACCGGCGAACTCGAAGGTCCGAGCGCGTGCGCCCGCACGCTCCTCGTGCAGCTGAGCCGGCCCGCCCGGTCGCATCGGCCGATAGGCGAGGGCGTTCTCTGCCGATGCCCCCACCAGGGTGGCGCGGGTTGCTCCGGTGGTGAGGGTGTAGACGTCGCGGAGCGTGCTGCGGTACCTCAGCTCGTCGCCGAACCCGGAGCGGGTGAGGAAGTAGCCGACCTCGACCTGGGTGGCCTGGTCTCCCGCCTGCTCCACGGCCAGGGCGCCGGCGAGGTTGCCAGGTACGTAGTCGTACCCGAACGCGGGGATGAGCGTCGCCCCCTGGGCGGCGGCGACGGAGCCGAGGTCGAACACGCGGCGCACGAACGTCGCCTCCCCGGTCGAATCCAGGTAGTGCGCTCCGGCACGAGCTGCGGCGGTCACCGTCACCCAGCCGAGCTTCAGGAACGGGCCGACGGTCGAGACCACGACGTCGTTCGAGGTGAACACCCGCTCGAGATCGGCCGCCGACGTCACGTCCACCTCGACCACCGGCAGCTCGACCCCGAGGTCTGCGGCCGCAGCCGACATCTTGGCGCCGTTCCGGCCCACGAGCGTCGGCTTCTCCCCAGCGGCGAACAGCTTGCGGAGCACCCGGTTCCCGGTGAACCCCGTGGCGCCGAGCAGCACGACGCGTCGTCTTGCCATGGGGGCCCCCCTACCGTTTCGCCATTTCCGTGTCCCACTGCGCCTGCATGGCCGGATACAGCGTGGTGAGGTCGTCGGGCAGTGCCGCCTTGACCATCTCGCTGGTGGAATCCGCGAGAACCTCCTCTGTGCCGTCTGCGACGGCGGCCACGATTTGCTCAGCGACGGACTTGGGGCTGACCTTCTCCCCGTCCACGCCCGCGGCCATGTCCGTGTCGATGAACCCGGCGTGCACGGCGACGACCAGGGTCCCCTGCTGTCGGAGCTCGATACGGAGCGCGTTCGTGAGCGACCACGCGGCCGACTTCGACGCGCTGTAGGTCGCGCCTTGCGGCATGGCCATGAACGACAGCACCGACAGCACGTTGACCAGGGCGCCGCCACCGTTGTCCCCCAGGATCGGCGCGAAGGCCCGCGCTACCCGCATCGAACCGAAGAAGTTCGTCTCCATCTCTGCCCGAGCGGCCTCGACGGCGCCTTCTGCCAACGATGCAGAGGCCCGGAGGATGCCTGCGTTGTTGACGACGATCGACGCGTCACCGCACTGGCGCACGGCCTCCGCGATGTCGTCCTCGTTCGTCACGTCGAGCCGGACCGGGATGAGGCGGTCGTTCGTGATGCTCTCTGGGTCCCGAGCGGCGCCGTAGACCTTGGCACCGGAGTCGAGCAGGGCCTGCGCGATCGCGGCACCGAGCCCGCGATTGGCGCCGGTGACGAGCGCAACTGCACCTTCGACCTTCATGGCTGATCCCTTCGTGTGACGGCCGTGCTCTTCGTCGACACGGCCTTGAGTTGTTTCATAGAACCCAGGCGTGGGCGCGCGTGTGCCAGGGCGTTCGAGCAAGCGGTCAGCGGGTGAAGCCCTCCAGCAGCGTGCGCTCGTAATCGGCGTCGACGGCGCCGGGCCCGGGCTCGGCTGTCACCGATCCAGGACCGAGCGGCTCGCCGCAATGCGAGCACACCGCCACGGCGTCGACGACGTGCCCACAGGTCGAGTGGCGCATCGTCAGCGGCGGCCCGTCGGGCGCGGCCCACCGGTCACCCCACTGACGCAGCGCGGTGAGAGCGTGCCAGAGATCGCGACCCTTCTCGGTGAGCCGATACTCCGAGCGCGGTGGCTTGTCCTGATACGGCACCCGTTCGAGGACGCCGGTGTCGACCAGCTTCCTCAGACGCTGGTTGAGGATGTTGCGGGAGATGCCGAGCCGCGCCTGGAAGTTGTCGAACCGGTGCACGCCCAAGAACGCATCGCGGACGATCAGCAGGCTCCACCACTCGCCCACCACCTCGAGGCACTGGGCCACCGAGCAGTTCATGTCCTCGAAGCTCACCCGTTCCACCACGTCAGGGTAGTGGGTTGCATTATAGAACGCAACCTAGGCAGTCTCGGCCCATGACCTCCGCGCCCGACCTGGACCGGCCACTGGGCGCGTTCATGCAGGCCGCCGGTCTCGTGCTCGACGACGTCCAGAGCTCACACGTCATCGGCTGGATCGACCTCGGCTCCGCCCATCACCAGCCCTGGGGACTCGTCCACGGCGGCGTGTACACCACCGCCATCGAAACCGCGGCGAGCGCCGGCGCGTCGACCGCCGCACAAGAGCACGGCCTCGTCGCCGTCGGTGTCAACAACAACAACACCAACTTCCTCCGCCCCATGACCGACCGACGGGTCACGGTCGACGCGCGAGCGCTCCGGCAAGGCAGAACCCAGCAACTGTGGGAAGTGCGAGTCACCGACGGCCGCGACCGTCAGATCGCCACCGGCCAGGTCCGCGTCCAGAACATCATCCCGCCTGCCTGACATGGGCCCCATGAACTGGACCGACAGCATCGCCGTCACACGACTCGGTGAGCATCGCTTCCGTGCGCAAGTCGACGAGCAGTGGACATCCCTCTAAGGAGTCCACGGCGGCGTCGTCGCCGCCATCGCGATCAACGCCGCCTCGACCGTGCGCCGCGACCCGGCCGCCCAACTGCGCTCCGCCACGTTCGGCTACGTCAGCGGCAACACCGTCGGCGATCTCACGCTCGACATCGACATCATCCGACGAGGCCGCGCGATGACCACCACCGACGCACGAATCACCCAGAACGGCGCCCACGCAGCCGCCCCAGAACGCCGGGAGGTGGCGAGCCTGGTAAGACGGTCGCCGCTCACGCTGAGCGTTCGCCACCCGTCGCCCGCGACCATGGCAGTACGGCACTTCTGCCATACCCCTCGGGCCGCTTCGACGGAGCTTTAGGGGACACCATCGGAGTCTGGGCATTCCGCTCGTCTGCTCCCGGCGACCGATCCTGTCTTGTTGCCTCGTTCGGCACCGTCTGCACCAGCCACCGACCTTGTGGTCGCTGCCGACGGCCGAATGTTGACTACTTGGCGACCGATAGGGGGGCCAGCTTTCGG
>JBKOUY010000064.1:0-16271 GCA_046723645.1 Actinomycetota bacterium
AGGCACGGACGTGGAGATCCTCCCGGCGGCCCCCGAGGCCAGTGGCGCCTTTCGCATGATCGTCACCAGAGACGGCCACGTCGAGGAGGAGTACGACGGCCTGACCATCGGGGGCGCCACCGACGCCGCCACGGTCGTCAATGCCCATTCCCGCCTCATCCGCATCGTTCCGTGACGGCCCGCCGTGTTCGCTGTCGTCACCGACGTTGGCGACAGGGACGTGCGAGCTGTTGCCGTTCTCGTCGATCACCGACCAGGATCTCGCACGGACTGGGGAGCCCGACCTCGAGACCCTTCGTCGACGCGCTGCCCACGCCGGCCCGATCCACGATGACACCTTGCTCTACCGCGTGGAGTTCCACGTCGTGAGACCTCGGGGCGACACGCCCACCTGAGCCCGAACGCTGGGATGTCGCCGTGGCGGACCTCATGTCATGCGGCTTCGGGCGACGTGGAGGACGCCACCCCAGTGCCGGCGCAGGCGGCCGTCCGGTCTGGCCGCGAGTCGTCGTCGGATCTCGCCGTAGAGGCGGTCTCGCTGCCAGTCCTGCATGGCGATGTGTCCCGAGAACGTACTGAGCAGATCGATGTAGCCCTGGGCGTCGTAGACGGTCTCCCAGTCGTACTGCGTGACATCGACAACCACGAACAGCCCGCTGGCCTCGATCTCGCCACGGTCGTCACCCAGCTCCCGAGGCCGTGGCAGCGTGACATCGGGCGGAAGGGACTCGCCAATCTCGTCATAGACCTCCTGGAGCTCCTCGAAGAACGGATCGCCGCCGTAGGGGATCACGTGGCCCGCCCCCCACACCGCGAGGTAGCCCCCGGGTTGGAGGACATCGGCGGCCTTGCGATAGCGCACAGCCGGATCGACCCAATGCCACGCGGTGGCGGCGAAGATCATCGCAAATGGTTCGCCGACCGGGGTCCAGTCCTCGAAGCGTGTCTCGACCACCTCGACATCGAATCCGGCCAGGTTCTCCCGCGCTGCCGCCGCCAGCGCGCGGCCCGGCTCGATGCCGGTGATGCGGTACCCACGCCGCGCCAGCGGCAGTGTCGCCTTGCCAGTCGCACAGCCCACCTCCACCAGGCGCGCCCCTGGCGACAGGCGCGTGATCTCGAGAAGGCGGTCGTAGAGCTCACTCGGGTATTCCGGCCGGGCGCGCTGGTAAAGCTCTGCCGCTCGGTCGAACGTCGCCGCCAGACGCTCCCGTTCATCCCCGACTGACACGGGACCCAGCCTGCCCGCAACGCCGGATCTGACGCGCGCGGTACCCCGACCGACCGGCGCTTCGTTCGGAAGCCCCGAGACGCCGCGAACAGCAGGCAGTCGACACGACGAGCCCACGCTCAACGCGGGAGATGCGGGGGGCCAAGTCCTTCGACCTTGCCGGCGGGGGTAGGGACGAGCCGACCAGGTGCGAACCGAACGGCGATGAGTCCCGGTCCGGGCCAGCGTCAGAGGCACATGCACATCGTCATCAGCGAGGATCCGTAGCAATGCGACGACGCTTGGGCACGAACACGCTGGTCGTGGCAACCGCGCTGCCGGCGGTGATCATGGCGGGCATCGCCGCCGGGGCGAACCGAGTGGAGCTTGCCGCCCGGCTACGGCAACGAGCGGTCGGGGTCTCGGTGCTCTTCTTGGCTTTCACCGGGCCGTTGTGGCTCATCATCGTCTTGCGGGGCGTGTTGTATCCCGTCATCGGAGCTGACGACCTGCAGGACTCCTGGGGCGGCCCGACACTGGCGGGTGCATGGGCGGTGCACCTTGGCCTCGGCGTCGCGATCCTTCTGGCTGTGTCGTTCGTCTTGGCTTGGTGGCGCCCACCACGCACGTAGATGGACTCGGCGGGGGAGACGAGCCGTCGATACCGAATGCTCGAAGTAGATGCCGAGGTTGGTGATGCCGCGGCTCGTCGGGCCGCGTGCTGCGCCTCGATCGGTAGCTCGTGGCCATCGGGGCGTCAGGTCCAACCCGGCCCGGCAGTAGGTTCGAGCTCCGCTAGGCCCTCCTCCACGCTCGCGGCGAGGACCCGAACGCCAGTGCTTCACAAGAAGGCCAATAGTCACGCCGCGGCAAGATCCACCGGACGAACTTCCCCCACTGGCCACCCGAAGGCCCACCGACCGCGCAGGACGTCAGGCAGGTGCGATGATGCGCGGGTGTTCGTCGAGCGGGTGGTCGCTCCCCGAGAAGAGTTCGAGCTGTGGGACGCGCGGCTTCGCATCGTTACGGACCCGCCGCCGGCTCTGGTTGTGTCGGTCGCGTGGGAATCCGACGGTGAGGTGACGTGCATCAATGTCTGGGACTCACCCGAGGCGATCGCTGACTTTTTCCTCGAGCGTGTGCGCCCCTTCATCGAGGCCGCGGATCCCCCCGAGAACAAGCCCCAACGACTTGGCCACGTAGTCCGAGCGTACGTTCGGCCGGGGTGATCGCCAGGGAGACGCCCGCGGAGGACCGAAGGACTTCACGCGTCCAGGCAGCTATGTGCGCCGTCCGTTCGACTGGCGTGCTCGGCGTTCCGCTTCTCGCAGCAGACCACTGTCCACGGGAGGCGCGTCGTGTTCGCAGGCCTGCTGCTGGGTACGGCCAGTGCCTGACGGACGCGGGCGTTTCATCGAGCCGAAGGAGCAGAGCTCGCATGACGAGGTACGTGATCGGTCCGGACGTGGCCATGCGCCTCGCTGTCGACCAAGCAGTGATCCGCTGCGAGCACCGGCTCCTCGCACCGACGCTGCTTCGATCACAGGTACTGTCGCTTCTGTATCAAGCGGTGTGGCGCGGCGAGCTGACCAAGAAGGCTGCTGACGAGCGGCTGAACTACGTGAGGACTGCGGATGCGACTGCTTGGCGACCGCGTCCTGCAGAGTGTCGCTTGGAAGGTCGCCGACCAGCTCGGATGGTCGGACACGTTCGACGCCGAGTATGTGGCGTTGACGCAGCTCCAGGCCGACGCGTTCGTCACGCTCGATCAACACCTCGCCCGTGCCGTTGAGGACCTGGTGCCGGTCGCACCGATAGAGGCGTTGTCCTGATCTCGAGGTGTATCTCGCCGACCGGGCGGCAGATCGTAGATTCGGTGGCTCGTCCAGGAGTCTGGCGAACGCGGCTCAGGCCGCGTAGTGGTGTTGGAACCAGTCCACGGTGCGCCGGACCGCGTCCCGATGCGGTGTCGGCTCGAACGGGCCGAACGCGCCCTGGAACTTCGAGGCATCCGAGACGAACGGCCGCTCGAACTGGTAGAGGGTCTCGTTCACCTCCCGCACGAGCGGGTTGAAGACGCCGACCAGTCTGATCATCGGGCGGGTGGCAACGCCCACCTTCGGCGCGAGCCCGGCCGCCTCGTAGACCAGCGTCAGGAATTGCCGCCCTGTGATGGGCTCCGCGGCCGGCAGATGCCACACGTGGCCGTCGGCCTCCTCCCGCTCACCCAGTGTCGCGAGGGCGCGCCCGATGTCCTCCAGGTAGTTGAGCGTGTGCGGCTGGTCGAGCGAGCCGAGCCAGCGCGCCCGCCTGCCCCGGAGCGCCGGTCGCATGAGGTTGTCGCCCACGGTGGTGCCCGTGCCGCGAGGGCCGTAGTAGTCGGACGAGCGTCCGATGGTGCAGCGCAGCCTCCCGTCACGGTGCGCCGCCAGGATGTCTGCCGCCATCTCGATGCGGATGCGGCCCTTCTTGCCCTGCGCCCGCTGGGGTGTCTCCTCGGTCATCGGACCTTCGGGTGGTCCGTACACGTAGAGGTTGTCCGCGAACACGAGCTTCGAGCCTGCGTCCGCCGTGCCCTCGAGGATGCTACGGGTCAGCGGTGGGAACGACTCGACCCACTCTGTATACGGCGGCTGGGCGCAGTGGTAGACGACCGCCGCACCGGCGCACGCCCGGCGCGCACCGTCCGGCGTGGCAACGTCGGCTCCGACCTGCTCGACGCCCTCCGGCACGTCCGTCGCACCCGAACGCGTCACGGCCCGCACCGGGTGTCCGCGGGCAACCAGCGCCCCGACAACAGCCGAGCCCGTCCCACCGGCGGCTCCCAAGACGACATGGAGCGCAGATGCAGATGGCACCGCCGGAGCTTAGGCATCCACGACCGCTGGCTGGAGGCTCGTCACCAGAAGCGGGCGAGTGACCTGGCTGCGGCTCGGGAACCGCGCCATGGGCCAGACCGTCTCATCACACGTGACACCCCCCGCCTCGCGTGCATATTGCGATGCGCGGCTCATCGCCTTGGCCGGCGTTCGCTGGCTCGGGTCGCCGATCTGCCGGTGTCACGGTGGTCGTAGCGGATCACGAACCGCCCGCTGTCGGCGAGGATCCGACAGAAGCCCTCCTGCCACCACAGCATCGACGCGCCAGTACCCATGACGAGAAGAATCGATGGATCAGTCGGCTCGCCGAACGGCTCGGTGCACAGCGCCACCCCGTTCGCTTCGATCATGCGTTCGGCCCCGGCACCTCCTTGCTCGTCGATCCCCGGAAGTCTCGGCCATCGGGATTCCCTTGCGATCCGACCGGCTGGACGGGCGAGACTCATCGGCTGGCGAATCCCGCGCCCGACGGCGTCGGTCGGCCGCGTGCGGAGCGCACCGCGGAATCGGTCGGGTCACGTACGAGGCGATGCAGCCCTACCGACCGACAGCGGAAGGTGAGCTCCCCGACAGGTTGAACAAGTTGCCGAAGTACGTCGTCTCCTCGACGCTCACGGACCCGCCCTGGACGGCAGCGTCGTCAAAGACGACAAGGGTGCGCCCCGCTGCCAAGCTGGAAGCCAGCCGTCATCTCCCCCAACCGGAGTCCGATGTCGTCGTCCCCAGAGCCAGAGCACCTCAACAACCCTCATCATCGTCAAACGCTCATGCAGGTCTTCCAGCATCCGGTGAGCCACAACATCGAGTGGCACGCCATGCTGTCGCTGCTCGAAGCCGTCGGATCGGTCGAGCTCCGCCCTGACGGCGAGTACGCGGTTCACATCGGTGCCGAGACCGCGTTCCTCGGCCGCCCGAAGGGCAAGGACGTCGACGTCGAGCAGGTCGTCGGCGTGCGCCGCCTGTTGACCGCCGCGGGATACCGTCCCGTCGTGGATGCCCTGGAGGCCAAAGGCAAGGAGGCCTGACATCGGGGCGCCAGGCGTCGGGACCAACGGTTCCGAGTTCCGCGGGCCCGCTAGTCGTCCAGGCTCCCCATGCTCAGGTTGACGGTGGTTCCCGTCATCCCGCTCGCCCTGTCGGACGCCATCAGGACCGCCATGTTCGCCAAGTCAGCGAGGGTCGAGAGGCGTCGCGGGTGGGTCCTGCTTGCGAGCTGCTCCTGGAACTGCTCCCAGGTCATACCCGCGGCTTGGGCGTACAGCCCGAACGATTCCTCGATCCTGTGTGTCTCCGGTATGCCCTGCGGCCGCAGACCGACGACGCGAATGCCCTGGGGTGCGAGCTCCGCCGACAGGTTCCGGGTGAGCGCTTCCACGGCGGCCATCGCCGGGCCCCCGCCTCCGACGAACGGCGTACCGGTCCGCGAGGGGGTGGCGGTGACGGTCATGATCACCCCCGATCGGTTCGCGACCATCCGCCGGGCGGCCAGGCAGGCGGTCAGAAAGTACGACCTCGTGTACGTCGCAATCGGCAGCGAGAACTGGTCGACGTCCAGCTCGACCAGAGGCACACGACTCTTCGGGTTCGGGATGCCGATGGCGTTGAACGAGATGTCGACGCGAGCCCACCTGTCGACGACCGACTGCAGGTGCCTGTCCACGGCTGTCTCGTCGAGCGCGTCGACCCCGGCCGCCTCCGCAAATCCGCCGGCGGCAACGATGTCCCTGGCGACGACTTCGACGGGTGCCGGGGAGCGCCCGGTGAGAAAGAGCTTGGCGCCCTCGGACGCAAAGGCGCGTGCGACCGCCCCGCCGATCGCGCCTCCTGCGCCGTAGACCACCGCAACCTTGTCCTTCAGCATCATCTCTACTTCCCTTTCGCGGGTCGTGTGCTCACGCGGATGTAGACACCGGGGAATCGGGGAGGTGGGCGCTCACGGATCGCCCAATTCGCCCCGCTGCCGGTGTCCATACGGGATGGAAGAACGACAACATGCCGGGAAGGAGGTGAGGCGAGGGTGGTCGCAGCCGACCTCTTGGCCAGGGCGCGGGCCGGGGACGGCGATGCGTTCCGAGAGCTGACCGAGCCGTACCGTCGGGAGCTACAGGTGCACTGCTACCGGATGCTGGGATCCTTGCAGGACGCCGAGGACGCCCTCCAGGACACGCTGCTGGCCGCCTGGCAGGGCCTCGGCGGCTTCGAGGGACGGGCCTCGATCCGCACCTGGCTCCACCGGATCGCCACCAACCGGTGCCTCAACGCGCTTCGCTCTGCCAGCCGACGCCCGGCCCGGGCGTGGGACGTGCCCCAGGTGGAACCGCCCGAGCCGACCCGCCTCGGCGAGGTCGTGTGGCTCGAGCCCTATCCCGACGCCCTGCTCGAGGGTGCGATCGAGGTCCCACTCGGCCCCGAGGCGCGCTACGAAGCGACCGAAGCCATCTCGCTGGCCTTCGTCACCGCGCTGCAGGTGCTGCCCGCCCGCCAGCGTGCCGTGCTCATCCTGCGCGATGTCCTCGGGTACCACGCCGATGAGGTGGCCGCCATGCTCGACTCGACGGTCGACTCGGTCAACAGCGCCCTCAAACGGGCACGCGCCAGCCTGCAGCACCGCCTGCCGCCGACCGGCGACCGCGAACCTCCTCCGGCTCCCGACTCGACCGCCGAGCGCGCCCTCGTGGAGAAGTTCGTCCGCGCGTACGAGTCCGCCGATCTCGACGCGCTGGTGGCCCTTCTGACGGATGACGTCTTCGTCTCGATGCCACCGATGCCATTCGAATACGAGGGCCGAGACGTCGTCGCCCGCTTCTTCGCCAGCATCTTCGGCGCCGGCCGGCGGTTCGACCTCGTGCGGACGCGCACCAATGGTCAGCCGGCGTTCGGCGCCTACCTGCGGGCCGCTACGGGGATCAGCCACGGGGTCGGCCTCTTCGTCATCACCCTCAGCGGCGATCGGATCTGCGCCATGACCCGCTTCGACAACAGCGTGCTCCCGTCGTTCGGGCTACCGCGATCGCTCCCGAGCCGATAGCCAGTCTCTGAGCGAGGTTCAGAAGATGAACTGGTGGCCGCCGTCGACGGGTGAGACCCTGTCGGCATGCGGACCTACGGCCAGTACTGCCCGATCGCGCGGGCGTCCGAGCTGCTGGCCGAGCGCTGGTCCATCATCATCCTGCGCAACATCGTCATCCTGGGCTGCAGGACGTTCAATGAGATCGCCGACGGCGTTCCCGGCCTGTCTCGCGGACTGCTGTCGAAGCGGCTGCGCGAGCTGGAGCGCGCCGGCGTGATCGAGATCCGTCCCAAGCCTGACGGACCCGGATCGACCTACGAGCCGACAGAGGCGGGTCGGGAGCTGTCGGAGGTCATGGGTGCCCTCCAGCGCTGGGGGTCGAAGTGGGCCGCCCTGACACCCGAGCAGGCCCATCCGGGCGTGGTGCTGTGGATGTGGGCGACGTTCTTCCTGGACCGTGATCGCCTGCCGCAGCGCCGGGCCCTGGTCCGCTTCGACTACCCCACGCTGTCGGGGCCGGGCAGCCGCAGCTGGCTGCTCATCGAGCGGGGCGACGCCGAGATCTGCGAGAAGTACCCCGGCGGCGAGGAGGACCTCGTCGTGGTGGTCAACGATCCGGTGACGTTCGCCCGCTGGCATCTGGGCGACATCGCGTGGGGTCATGCCTTGCGGTCGGGGGCCATCGAGCTGCGGGGCTCCCGGACGCTGGGCCGAGCCCTCCCCGCCTGGCACCGCGATCACGACCACGGCCCGCAGCCGCTGCATCCCGTCGAGCCCGCGCCGGATCGCCGCGGCCGTCTGGCCGCGGCCGCCCCCGCCTGAGCGCTGCCGGGCTTCGGGACCTGAGCGCCGGGCGGGTTCAGACGTTGCACTTCTGCCCGCCCTGCACAGAGCGCACCATCGACCTGTCGCGAAACCTTTGGAAGGACGGGTGCGGCTATGGAGATCGAAGGGTTCTTCGGGCCGGTGTTCGAGCCGGGCGACGACGGCTACGAGGCCGCCCGGCAGATCTGGAACGGTGACATCCAGCGCCGGCCGGCGCTGATCGCCGGCTGCACGGGGACCGCCGACGTCGTGGCGGCCGTCCGCTTCGCGCGCGAGCGAGGGCTGCCGGTGGCGGTGCGAGGAGGCGGGCACTCGGTCGCGGGCCACGCACTGTGCGACGGCGGGGTCGTGATCGACCTCTCCCCGATGACTGGGGTGCGGGTCGATCCCCTGGCGCGGACGGTTCGGGCGCAGGGAGGCTGCCTGTGGCGCCACGTCGACCACGAGACGCAGGCGTTCGGGCTGGCCGTGACGGGCGGCATCGTCACCCATACCGGCATCGGTGGGCTGACCCTCGGCGGCGGGATCGGCCATCTGATGCGCAGCTTCGGGCTCACGATCGACAGCCTGGTCTCGTGCGACGTGGTCACCGCTGACGGCGAGCTCCTCGTGGCGAGCGAGGACGAGCATCCCGACCTGTTCTGGGGACTTCGGGGCGGCGGCGGCAACTTCGGGATCGTCACCTCCTTCGACTATCGGCTTCACCCCCTGGGGCCGACCGTGCTGGCCGGCGTGCTGGCGTGGCCGATGGCGCTGGCGACCGACGTGTTGCGGCGCCTCCGTGACTTCGCCGCCGATGCGCCCGACGACGTCGGGATCATGGCCAACCTGCGGCTCGCGCCGGCGTTACCGATCTTCCCCGAGCAGCTCCACGGACAACCCGTCGCGGCCCTCATCGTCTGCTACACGGGACCGATCGAGGAGGGACAAACGGTGCTGCGTCCCCTTCGTGAGTTCGGGAGCCCCGTCGTCGACGCCATTGGCCCCAAGCCCTACGTAGTCCACCAAGCGCTCTTCGACGCTGCGTACCCCCACGGCCGTCACTACTACTGGAAGGCACGGAGGCTCCCACCCCTGTCCGACGCGGCCATTAGCGTGACCGTGGAACAAGCCTCGGCCATCACCTCGCCGCTGTCGGCCATCCCCATCTTCACCCTGGGCGGCGCGGTGGCCCGAGTCGACGACGACGCCACGGCCTTCTCGGGCCGGAACTCCGCTCACGACATCAACTTCGTCGCCTCCTGGCTGCCGGACGATCCCGAGCCCGAGCTGCACAAGGCCTGGGCGCGCAGCGCCTGGGAGGCGCTGCGACCGCATGCCCACGGCGTGTACGTGAACTTCCTCTCCGACGAGCCGTCGGATCAGGTTCGGGCCGCGTATGGGGACACCAACTACGCCCGCCTGGCGTCGCTCAAGGCCAAGTACGACCCGACGAACTTCTTCCGCTCCAACCAGAACATCGCGCCCGATGCCTGATGCGCGTGGTGCTCATGCCTGTGCCTGCGCCTCCTCGATGCGCGCAACGAGGGCATCCTGTTCCTCCGCCGTCTCCGCGTGGACGCGTGTGAACTCGGGCCCGAGGCGCACGTCGGCATGCATCCCGGACGGGTCCTCGTGGAAGTGCAGGAACGCCCTCGAGCGCACGTAGAAGACCCCGCGCTTGCGCTCCACGAGGCCGGGGACCGCCCGCAGGCGCTCTAGGAGCGGCTCCAGCTCGTCGAGCGCTTCCTTACGTGCCAGGCGCACCGCCCCACAGTAGGTGACGACCCCTTGACGGCCGTCACCCAGCCGACCCCGGGAGGCGCCGATACAGGCACTGCCCGCCGCCCGAGGCGTGGAGGTGGCCGCCGGGGGACCAGACCCGGGCAGTCCAGCCGAAGAGGCCGCCGGTCGAAAGCGGCGCGGCGCCGTCGCACAGCAGCCAGTCCCGACCCGAGGTCGGGCGATGGAACGCGACGTTCAGGTCGAGGGTCGGTGCGGTGAACGGGGGCTGCCTCCACGCGTGCGGTCGGTGGGCCGACGGCCAGCTCGGCAGGTCGACCAGGATCACGCAGCGGGCGGCGTCGACCCAGGGGTCCTCGAACGTCGCGGTGGGCGCGAAGCGCAGCCACTCCCGCCACCGCGCAGGGCGGGGACCGTCCGGTGGCCACTCGGGCTCGAACTCGATGGGCCTGGCCTCGAAGTTGTTCCAGAACGGGAACGGCGGCGGGGCGTCGTCCGGCAGCAGCTCGCGGATGTCGGGGAGCTCGTCCGGACCGGGGACATCGGGCGGAGAGGTCTCGTCGTGCTCCAGACCCTCGAGGTCGCCGACGCTCCAGACCATGGCGTCGAGGATCGGGCGGCCCTCCTGGCTCACCTCGACCCGCTGCGAGGCCGCCGTCCGACCGCTCCTGCGGGCCTCGACCCGCAGGCCGACGGGGCCGAAGCGGGCGACGCCGAGGTAGTGGCACGAGAACGCCGCCGGCCGGGCGCGCCCGGTCGACGCCCCGGCGGCCCGCAGCGCGCAGGCAGCGACGTACCCGCCCATCGGCCCCCAGATCTCCCAGTCGGCGCTGAGCGTGGCCTCGTAGCTCCCGTCCCCGCACGCCCGAACCTCGGTGTCGTTCGCCAGATCGCCCATCGGGGCAGCGTGCCCGGCGGGCGGCGCCGCTACAAGCCACTTCCTGCCCGCCGCTGCGCATCAGTCCGCGAGCGCTGTGTAGACGCAGGTCCAGAAGTCCTGGATCACGGCGGGCGGCGGGGACGGTCCGGTGAACGCGTCGGTCGTGAGCAGGACGCCGGCGAGGCGTTGGTGCGGATCGTTGGCCCACGAGCTGCCCATGCCGCCGGCCCAGCCGTAGCTGGCGGCGGGGCGGGTCAGGCCGGCCCGCCGGACCTGGACGCCCACCCCGTATCCCCAGCCTTGCGAGCCGTCGGGGGACGTGGACGGACTGCCCCACGCGACGCCGAGGTGGTCGGAGGTCATCGCCTCGACCGAGGCCCTGGACAGGAGACGCGACCCGTCCGGCAGGCGACCGCGGGACAGCAGCAGGCGGGCGAACGCGTGGTAGTCGTCGACGGTGGACACGAGTCCAGCCCCGCCCGACGGGAAGGCGGGCGGCTTCGCCCACTGGCCCTGGGGCGGGTCGTACACGCCCCGCTCGCCCGTTTTGGGGTCCCGCGTGTAGCAGGTGCCGAGGCGGTCGACGTGCTGGGTGGCGAAGCCGGTGTCGGACATGCCAAGCGGCTCGAACACCCGCTCCCGCAAGAACACGTCGAGGGCCTGCCCCGAGGCCCGGGCGATCAGCACCCCGAGCACGTCCGAACCGGTGTTGTACAGCCATCGCTCGCCGGGCTGGTAGAGCAGGGGCAACGTGGACAGCCGGCGCATCCACTCGTCGGGCTCGGGGGGCACCTGGGGTTCCGGAGGACCACTCCCGAGGCGGAGCTCGTTCATCGCCTCGAGCAGCGGCTGCGGCCACGGGGCCGCGAAGTCCATGCCCAGCCCGAGCCGGAAGGTGAGCACGTCCTCCACGGTGATCGGGCGATCGGCCGGGACGGTCTCGCCGTCGATCGGCCCCCGCGGGTCGACGAGCACCCGGCGGTCGGCCAGCTCGGGCAGCAGCTCGTCGACCGGGTCCTCGAGCCGGAGCCGACACTCCTCGACGAGGACCAGCGCCCCCGCAGCGACGATCGGCTTGGTCATCGACGAGATCCGGAAGATCGAGTCGCGGCGCACCGGCTCGGCCTCGCCACGGGTCAGCGTGCCGGCGACGCCAACCTCCACGACGTCGTCGCGCGCGGCGAGCCAGGCGACGCCGCCGACGGCGTCACGCCGGACATGGTCGGCCATCAGCTCGCGTAGCCGCTCGAGTTGTCCGGGTTCGAATCCGCTCATGAGGACTCAGACGGTACGACGCCGCCGAACTCATCGGCGGTCCCGGGCCCCGCTGGGCCACGTCCTCCGCGCGGGGCTATCCGCGCCGCCCGTCGAGGCGGATCGTCCACGGCTCGACCGCGTCGACCACCAGGTGGGTCTCGCTCCAGGGGTCGCGCCCCAGCGTGGCTCGCACGGCGTCCTCCGATTCGGCCTCGACCGCCAGCACCACGCGGTGCTCGTCGGCGAGCGGCCCGCCCAGGATGACGAAGCCAGTCGCCACGAGCCCGTCCATGAAGGCCGCATGGGCCGGCCATTCCGATTGCTCCTCCATCGGGAGCGACGGGTCCCACTCGGGGCCGGTACGGCGGAGGACCACGAAGAACGCCATGCCCCGCGTTCTAGCGCACGACGCATCGTCCGGCCCGTGTGCCTACCCGAATCATCGGGCGTCACATCCCCCCGGAGTGACGTGACGAGTGCCACGCGGGGGTGACGTTTGCGCGCCCGGAGGGGGCCGTAAACTGCATCTCGAAAAGATCTGCGGATCGAGGAGCGGGATCCCCCCTCCCTCGCTTCTCTTCGCAGCCGCGATGGCGCCGTTCGCACCCCCCTGCGAGCGGCGTTGTCGCGTCCGGCCGGAGCACGCCTGCCGGACCGTGGCGGGGTCAGGCGCGCACGCCTCGCAGGCCCCGCCAGGCGAGCTCGGCGAGCTGGTGGGCGAGGGCCGCGGGATCGGCGTCGCTGTTGCTCCGCACCCAGTAGGTGCTCGCACCCTCGATCATGCCCACGATGCCGTGGCCCAGCACCCGGCGCTGACCCGGTGTCAGCCCCTCGATCTCGATCAGTTCGGCGACAAGGTTGGCCAGTGCGGTCTCGACCTGGTTGACCACCTCCGAGAAGCCGGCGTCCCGCCCGAGCCCGCCCCCGTAGAACAGCTGAAATGCGTCACGGTGCTGGTCGACGTACCGAAAGTAGGCGGCAAAGCCGAGCTCCACCATCTCGTGCGGCGTCTGGGCGGCGGCCACCGCCTTGGTGATCGTCTCCTGGAGCTCGGCACCCACGTCGGTGAGGAGCTCGCTGAACAGCTCGCGCTTGGACCTGAAATGCTGGTAGAGAACCGGCTTGGTGACGCCAGCCGCCTCCGCGATGTCGTTCATCGAGGCGTCGTGATACCCCCGTTCCGCGAAGACCCGTAGAGCGACCTCGACGAGCTGGTGGCGGCGGCGGGCGGCGGTGAGGCGGGTGGCCACGGCGGCGGAATGTCCTTCCTCTGAGTTACCTAACGGTAACAGCCGCCCGGGCACGCCGCGGGGTGGACTGATCAGAGGGGGATGCCGCGATCGCGATCCTCGCGGTCGGCGGCCCGTACGGCGTAGCCGACCACGATGGCGGGCGCCAGGACCAGCGAGCCGGCGACCAGCGCCACCACCACGGCGGTCACCACGCCGGACGAGAAGCCCACCACGAACCCCACGACGAACAGCACGATCGCCACGCCGAAGAGTGCGTATCCGGTCCGCTGGCCGCGGTCAGCCCAGCGGGCGAGCTTGCGCCGCCGGACGATCACCGGATCGGCGGACGGGCCGCTGCTGGCCACGTCGTCCGGGTCGGGCACGCTCATCGCCGGTTCCGCAGTCGCGGTCCCGGGTGCCACGGCCGGCGCTGCCGATGCCGCCTGGCCGGGAGCTCAATCGGGCGCCGTCGCCAGGTCCTCGAGGGAGACTCCGCAGTCATCGATGATGCCGAACAGTTGGGAGATCATCTCGGGATCGGTGAAGGGGTCCTGGCCGGACTCGCCGAGCTCGACAAGCCGCTCCAACCCCAGCTCGTCGAGCAGGCCCTGGGAGATGCAGGTCGCCTCCTCGTGGTTGAGGACGCCGCCGGACTCCCGTTCCATGTTGTCGGCCATGAACTCGACGAGCTCGTCGACGTTCTCGCTGTCGATGTCGTCGGGCAGGGAGTCGGTGCTGCCGTTGTCGTCCCCACCCCCGCCGTCGCTGTTGCCGTTGCTGCCGGTCCCGTCCTGGCCGTCGGCATCGGTCGTCGTCGGACCTTCGTCGCTGACCTCGGTGGGGTCGTCACTCGACCCGTCGTCGTCGCGCACGAGGAAGTACACCAACCCGCCGACCAGGGCCACCGCCAGCACGGCGAGCGCGGCGACCAGGCCGGGCGGCGGGCGCTTCCTGGTCGGCGGCGGGGCCTGGCCATGGCCGTAGTCGCCGTAGTAGGGCGATGTCGGGCCCGGCGGCTGGCCCGCGCCGGGGTACTGCTGGGTGGCGTCGACCCGCTGCGTGGGATCGGCCGCCGTCGGGTTGGGGTCCGAGGTGAAGGACGGGCCGGCGTCGAGGACGTCGGTGGATGCCACGCCCCGGTCGGCGACGTCGTCGGTCCAGCGGGAGCCGTCCCAATAGCGATACTCGTGGCGCGAGGTGGGGTCTGGGAGCCACCCGGGAGCGGGTGAGTTCATGGAGCTGCCGTCCTTGTGCGAGGGTCCCCAGCCGTAGCGGGAACGGTCCCGCGGGCGCCGCGATCGTAGGGCACCGTCGGAGGGTAGGCCGGCCGGCCCAGCGATCAGAAGTTGGCCGGGAGCACCCGCGAGAAGTTCTCGAAGAAGAAGAACAGCATCAGCAGGAACAGCGGCAGGCACAGCAGGTAGGCGGGCCACTTGCGCCAGATCTTGCCCAGCAGCCAGGCCGCGGTCCAGATGAGTCCGCAGGCGACGCCCAGGGCGATGGCCGGCCAGATGGCGGCGCGCTTGCCCGACAGGCCACCCTCGACCGCGCTGGCGCTCAGCTCGTCGTCGCTGCTCGCGTTGCTTCCGTTGTCGCCGCTTGCGCCATTGCCGCCGTTGTTGTCGCCGTCCCCGGGGATGGCACCCGTCTCGGGGCCAGGAGGTGCGTTGGCGGCGGGCGCGGCCTCGCCCACGAGGGCGGCGACCACCACGATCCGCTGGCGCGCCGAGTACTTGGGATGGCAGGCGGTGAGCGTCAGGCGGTTGTCGCCGAAGTCGTCGAGGACCCCGACCTCTTTCGGGCTCACGATCAGCTGGTCGCTGACCTCGTAGCGGAACGACCCCTGAACCGTGGTGACCAGGATCTCGTCGCCCGGATCCAGCTCGTCGATCCTGTTGAAGGGTGCGCCGTAGGTGGTGCGATGCCCGGCGATTGCGGCGTTGCCGGGCTGGCCCGGCATGGGTGTGTCGGGATAGTGGCCGGGGCCGCGCTTGAGGTCCTCGAGGTTCACACCCTCGACCACGATCTTGTCGACGCCGATGGCCGGGATGCGGACGTGGGCCACGGCGTCGCCCTCGGCGGCGGGTGCCGGGGGCGGACCCGGGGCGGTGGTGGTGGGGGTGGCGGTCGGGTCGGGTCCCTGGGCGGACTCGTCCGGGGCGGTCACCCCAACGTCGCCCAGGCGTTGCTCGAACTCGTTCTCGAGCTTCCGCTGCGCCTGCGCCTCGCGGATGCCGGTGCCCCACAGCTGGTAGACGACGAACAGCAGGATCAGGACGCCGACGGCGATGCACGTCCGCCCCACGCCGCCCAGGACCCTCGCCAGCTGCATCGTCCGAGGGTATCGACCCACCCCGGCGACCTCGAACGCGGGCCTCCGGGACGCGGCACGCTCACCTTGGAGGCCGCGAGGGCTGGTCACTAGCCTCGCGCTGTCGTCATGGAGCCAGTCGTCCACCTTCGCGCCGCCGTCGCGCTGCTCGGACGCTTCCCCGCGCTGGCCGGTATCGACCTCGACGTGGCCCGGGGCGAGATCGTCCTGCTACGCGGCCCGAACGGCGCCGGGAAGACCACGGTGCTGCGCGCCTGCGCGGGCCTCGTACCCGTGGTGCGGGGCGAGGCCGTCGTGCTCGGGCACGACCTGCGCCTGGATCCCCGCCCGGTGCGGCGCCACGTCGGCTTGCTGGGCCATGCCACCGGCCTGTTCGACGACCTGACCGTGGCCGACAACGTGCGGTTCTGGGGCCGCGCGTGCGGCGCCGACACCGCCGACATCGCCGCCGCCCTGGCCCTCGTCGGCCTCGACGGCCGGCTGCGCGACGTCGCGGTCGGGCGCCTGTCCGCCGGCCAGCGGCGGCGCACGTCCCTCGCGTGCCTGCTCGCCCGCCGGCCCGCGCTGTGGCTGCTCGACGAGCCCCACGCCGGGCTCGACCACGAGACCCGCGATCAGCTCGATGCCCTCATCGGCAGGGCCGTGCGGCAGGGTGCGACCGTGCTGCTCGCGTCCCACGAGCTGGATCGGGCGGAGTCCCTCGCGCACCGGGTCGTGGAGCTGGCGGGTGGCACGAATGCGCCCGCTCGCGGCGCCGCCCACGCCGACGGGTCGGCGCGGCCGGCGCCACCGCGGGCGCCGGCCGCACCCCCACCCGAGGTGAGCCATGTGGCGTGACGCCGCGCTGGTGGCGGGCCGCGACCTGCGGGTCGAGCGCCGCAGCCGCGTCACCACCAACCAGGTGGCGCCGTTCTCGCTGCTGGT
>JBKOUY010000122.1:0-26888 GCA_046723645.1 Actinomycetota bacterium
GAGCCCGCGCACCCGCTCGGGGCCTCGGCGACGCCGTTCACGATGCTGGCCAACTTGTGCTGGAACCCGGCGGTGTCCGTGCCGGCGGGGCTCACCGACGACGGCCTGCCGGTGGGGCTCCAGATCGTCGCCCGCCGCCACCACGACGAGGTCCCGCTCCGGCTGGCACGGATCTGGGAGCAGGCGCAGCCCTGGCCCCTGCGCGCCGGATAGTGGGCGCGGGCGCCGGGGTCCACCAGGTCAGTTCTTGCGGTCCCTCAGGTAGCGCTCGACCTCTTCGACCAGGGATCGGGCGGCGCCGCCAGGGTCGTCCGCCTCGTCGGAGTCGACCCGCTCCTCGAGCTGGGACACATAGTCCGAGGTCTCCTCGTCCTCCTGGACCAGCTCGCTCACCTGGCGCTCGTAGGCCGCGGCCGCGATCTCGAGGTCGGTCGTGGGCACCCACATGCCGAGCACCTCGGACGTCCGCTCGAGCAGCGCCAAGGCGGCCTTCGGCGACGGCGCCGTCGGCACGTAGGTCGGCACGGCCGCCCACAGCGACGCCGCCGGCAGGCCGGCCTCCCGGCACGCGGCCGAGAGCACGCCGACCACGCCGGTGGGGCCCTCGTAGCTCGACGGCCGGAGGCCGAGGTCGGCCTGCAGCGCCGGATCGCTCACGGTTCCCACCACCGGCACCGGCCGGCTGTGGGGCACCTCGGCCACCAGGGCGCCGAGCAGCAGGGCCAGCCGGCACCCGGCCTCCTGGGCCAGGCCCGTGATCTGGGCGCAGAACGTGCGCCAGCGGAGCTGGGGCTCGGTGCCGATGACAAGCAGGGCGTCGCCGGCGTCGCCCGGGAGGGTTGCCGCGTAGACCTCCGTGGACGGCCAGCTGATCCGCCGCGCCCCGTCGTCGCCGATCTCGGCCTGGGGCCGCGTCGACGTGAAGTCGAAGAACTCCTCGGGGTCGATCTCGGCCACCAGTTCGGCGTCGTAGCGGTCGATCAGGTACCGGACGGCACCGCTGGCGGCGTCCCCGGCGTCGTTCCAACCCTCGAAGGCGACGAGCAGGACGGGCCGCTGCAGGGTGGGCCGTGAGCGCCAGTGGAGGTGATCCACCGGTTCATCGTAGGGCCACCGGCGGTCGGAGGCGCCCCGCCGCCCCTATCGGCCCTGGCCACAGCGGTTCTAACGTGGGCCTGTGCCTCCCCACACCGTCCGTACGGTCAGCGACGTCATGAGCTCGCCGGTGGTGACCGCCCTGCCCGACGAAACCATCGCCACGGCCGCGTCCCGCATGGGCGAGCAAGGCGTCGGTTCGGTCGTCGTCGTCGACGGCAAGCGTCCGATCGGCATCCTCACCGAGCGCGACATGGTCCGGCTGGCGGCGGCCGGCCCGGCGTCGCAGGCGACCAAGGTCGCGGAGTGGATGACGCACGACCCCGATGTCGTCGGGCCCGGGCTGTCGGTCCAGGAGGCGCTCGTCAGCCTCGATGAGCACGGCTACCGCCACGTTCCCGTCGTCGACGCCGGCGAGCTGGTGGGCATCATCTCGATGCGCGACCTGATGCACGTCGCCGCCATCCAGCCCGTCGTCCATCCGGGCGAGATCGAGGCGCCGCCGGGGCTCGAGGGCGTGATCGTCGCCGAGACCCAGGTGGGTGACGTCCGTGGCCTCGAGGGCTTCTACCACTACCGGCAGTACTCGGCGGTCGAGCTGGCCGCCAAGCGCTCGCTGGAGGACGTGTGGTTCCTGTTGTTCGAGGGCCACCTGCCCTCGGGTGACGAGAGCAGCGCGTTCGCAGCGGAGGCGCGCGCCCACCGGACCGTCCCGGCCGCGGTCATGGGCCTGCTGCCGGAGATCGCGACCTCGGGCGGCCCCCTGATGGACCAGCTTCGGAGCGCGGTGTCGCTCATCGGCCACAGCCAGGGCTTCGGCCCCTGGCTGGACGTGTCGCAGGAGGAGCTGCGATCCAACGCGTTGGGCGTGTGCGCGGCGGTGCCGACCCTCATCATGGCTCTGCACCGCCTGGGCCAAGGGCTCGAACCCATCGATCCCGATCCGCAGCTGGGCTACGGCGGCAACTACCTGTGGATGCTGCGCGGCGAGGTGCCCGACCCCGAGGTGGCACGTGCGGTCGAGCAGTACCAGATGCTCACCATTGATCACGGCTTCAACGCCTCGACGTTCACCGCCCGGGTGATTACGTCCACCGGGGCCGACCTGGCGGGCGCCGTCACCGGTGGCATCGCCGCCCTCTCGGGACCGCTGCACGGCGGCGCGCCGTCGCGGGCATTGGACCTGCTCGACGCGATCGGCACGCCCGACAACGCCCGTCCCTACCTGGTCGACGCGGTCACGCGAGGCGAGAAGATCATGGGGTTCGGGCATCGGGTCTACAAGACCGACGATCCGCGCTCGCTCTTCCTCCGCGACGTGGCCGAGCGGATCGGCGCCGCCAAGGTCGACTTCGCCAAGCAGGTGGAGCAGACGGTCGTCGACGTGCTGGCCGAGCTCAAGCCAGGACGCAACCTGTACGCCAACGTCGAGTTCTACGCCGGCGTGGTGATGGAGGACTGCGGTCTGCCACGGGAGCTGTTCAGCCCCACGTTCGCGTCTAGCCGGGTGATCGGCTGGTGCGCCAACATCCTCGAGCAGGCGGCCGACAACCGCATCATCCGCCCGTCGGCCCGCTATGTGGGGCCGCCGCCTCCACAGCCCGTCCCGGACGCCGAGACGTAGCTTCGCTCCGCCGGCGGGCGCCACGAGCCACCCCACTAGCGTGCAGCGGGTGAAGGTCGAGATCGCCACCTCGCTGACGCCCGCCATCGTCGACGCCGTCCAGCGGCTCGTGCCGCAGCTGTCGCGCTCCAACCCGCCGCCGACCACCGAGGAGCTCGGCGAGCTCGTCGCATCGCCGGCCACCGATCTGTTCATCGCCCTCGACGACGGCGGGACCATCGTCGGGATCGCGACGCTCGTGACGTTTCGCATCCCCACCGGTCGGCGGGCATGGATCGAGGACGTGGTCGTCGACGATGCGGCCCGGGGCCAAGGCGTGGGCGACGCCCTGACCCGCGCCATGGTCGACCGCGCCCGCGAGTTCGGCGCGGTCACCGTCGACCTGACGTCCCGCCCGTCCCGTGAGGCCGCCAACCGCCTCTACCAGCGCGCCGGTTTCGTCCGGCGCGACTCGAACGTCTACCGGTTCGACCTACGGAACAGGGCCTGACCCGGGAATGACCGAGGCCGACGTGGCCGTCATCGGCGGCGGCATGGCCGGCATGTCGATCGCGAGCGAGCTCGCCCCCACCCACTCGGTAGTCGTGCTCGAGCAGGAGGGCCAGCTCGCCCACCATGCAACCGGGAGGTCGGCGGCGGCCTTCCTCGAGAGCTACGGCTGCCCCGAGGTGCGGGCGCTCACGCGCGCCAGCCGGCCGTTGCTCGAGGCGGCCGCGGTCGATGCGCCCCTCCTGTCGGCTCGGCCGCTGCTGTGGGTCGCGGGACCGGGGCGCGAGCCGGCGATCGCCGAGCTGCGCCGCCAGCAACCCAACCTGCGCCCGCTGACCCCCGAGGACGCGCAGCGGATCTGCTCCGCCGTGCGCACGGACTGGGTCGCCGCCGCCGCGCTGGAGCCCGACGCCCAGGACATCGACGTCGCCGGTCTCCACCAGGCCTACGTGCGGAAGGCGCGGCGCCACGGCGTGGTGATCTCCCGCGACAGCCGCGTGTCGGAGGCGGCCAACGACAGGCGGGTGTGGCGCCTCCGTCACGCCGGCGGCACGGTCTCGGCCGGCGTGGTCGTCAACGCCGCCGGGGCCTGGGCCGACCGCGTCGCGACGCTGTTCGGCGCCCGCCCCTGTGGCCTCCGCCCCCTCAGGCGCACGGTGGTCATCGCTCGGTCCGGCCAGCCCGTCCCGGCCTCATGGCCGCTGGTCGCGGACGTGGACGACACGTTCTACTTCCGGCCGGACGGTCCCCACGTGCTCGCCTCTCCCGCCGACGAGACGCCGAGCGAGCCCTGCGACGCCCGCCCCGAGGAGGCCGACGTCGCACGCGCCATCGAGCGCGTGAACCTGGCGACCACACTGGCGCTTCGCTCGGTGGTCACCGCCTGGGCGGGGCTACGGACCTTCGCCGCAGATCGCACCCCGGTGATGGGCTTCGACCCGGACGCTCCCGGGTTGTTCTGGCTGGCGGGGCAGGGCGGCTATGGCATTCAGATCGCTCCCGCTCTCGCCCGGCTCGCGGCGGGTGTGCTCCGCGGGGACGCGTCGGCATCGTCCGCACCGGGAGGCGTCGATCCTTCGGCCCTGTCGCCGCGGCGCTTCCGCGCTCCGGCCTAGCCGGAGGCATCGCCGGGAAGCGTCAGCGCACCAGCTTGCGGACGTCATCGCCCGGGCGCACGCCGCCGGCGACAACGACCTTGGCGTTGAGGCCGCGCAGGCGCAGCGCACGGCCGGTGGGGGAGTTGACGAACCGCAGGGCGTCGGCCCCGAAGCGGGCGCGGAACTTGGCGCACCCCCGGTGGGGGATGCCCGTGACCTCGATGACCGCGCTCCCCAGGGCGAGCCGGGTGCCCGGCGGCAGGTTCGCCTCGCTCAGGTCGAGGTCGAGGTGCAGCTGATCGCCGGCGAGCGCCCGGCGGTCGGGATCGACGGCGACCAGCGACGACAGGCGGGCGTTGATGACGTTGAGCTGCATCTCGGGATGGGCGGAGCCGTCGGGGGTCCGGCTGCTGCCCCGCGTCCGCCAGGTGTCGCCGACCAGCCCTTCGGCGAGGTCGAGCACGCCCTCGTCGAGGACCTCGCGCTCGTCGACGGCCGGCCGCCGCACGATGAGCTCGACGCGTCCGACGTCCGTGGGAGAGCTGCGGATGTGGTCGAGGCCGTCCTCCAGGCGGGGCGTGGTGAGGTGCATGGTCCCGAGGATGGCCCAGGCCGGGGTCGAGGGCTAACCGGATTTTGCGGTCAGCCGGCTGGCGCGGAGGCTACAAAGTCCAGGTCGGCCACCACCGCCAAGTGGTCGGAGGCGTCGGTCGGGAGCACCTCGGCGCTGCGCACTGCAAGCTCCGACGTGAGGATGTAGTCGATGCGGGCGTGGGGGGTGGCGGCGTCGAAGGTGAACCCGGCGCCGTCGCCGGCCACGCCCCACGCGTCGTCGAGGACGTCCATGAGCGGCGCGACCTCGGCGTCGCCCGGTCGGGCATTCAGGTCGCCCATCATCACGAGGGGCCCGGTGCCCGCCGCCATCGACTCGGCGATCTGCGTCGCCTGGGCGAGCCGTTCCGTCCGCGAGCGGTGCTGGAGGTGGGTGCAGAAGGCCCGGATCGCCCGGCCGTCCACGTCGACGACGGCGCCCAACAGCCCCCGCTGCTCGCCGCCCCGGGGGCGGGTCAGCAGCAGGTTGCGGGGCTCGTGGAGCGGTAGCCGGGACAACAGCGCGATCCCGTACTGCCGCCTTGCCCCGTCGGGTCCCGCTGCGGCCGGCCCCAGGTCCACGACCGGGCCGTAGGCCATGTCCATGCCCAGGCGATCGGCGAGCCAGCCCGCCTGGTCGAGGTGGCCGCTGCGCGGGCTCAGGTGCCGGTCCACCTCCTGCAATGCCGCCAGGTCGGCCGCCGCGTGCTCGATCACCCGGGCCACGCGCTCCAGGTCGTGGACGCCGTCGAGCCCGACGCCGTGGTGGATGTTGAACGTGAGCGCGCGCACGGTCCGGCCGACGGTACCGGCGCGCAGCGGCTAGTGGCTCAGACGCTTGCCGGGCAGGGCGAGGTCGACCACCACCGGCAGGTGGTCCGCGGCGTCCGTGGTCACGACGGCCGCGGTGCGGGCAACCACGTTGTCAGACGACATGACGTAGTCGATGCGGGCGTGGGGCGTGGCGGCGTCGAACGTGAAGCCGTCCCCGACGCCGGCGGTCACCCAGGCGTCGACGAGCCGGTCGGTCAGGCCCGCGATCTCGGGCGTGTCGGGAGTGGCATTGAGATCACCCAGCAGCACCACCGACTCCTCGGTCGTGGCCAGCACCTCGCGGATCCGCGCCACCTGGGCGAGCCGCTCGACCTGGGAGTCGTGTTGCAGGTGGGTGTTGAAGACCCGGACGGGAATGCCGCGCACCTTGATCAAGGCTTCGAGCAGTCCCCGCTGTTCCCCACCCAGCGGCCGCGGGAGCAGGGTGTTGGTCGTGGCGCGGATCCTGTGAGCAGAGAGGATCGCCGTGCCGAACTGGCGGCGGGGCGCACCGGCCGCTGGCGGATCGAGGTCGAGGTTGGCGCCGAAGGCCAGGTCCATGTCGAGCACGTCGGCAAGCCACGTGGCCTGGTCGACGAAGTTGCTGCGCTCGCTCCAGTGCCTGTCGACCTCCTGGAGCCCCACGACCTCTGCGCCCGTCCGTTCGATGGTCGCAGCGATCCGCGCCAGGTCGAGCACGCCGTCGATGCCGACCCCATGGTGGATGTTGAACGTCGCCACGCGCAGCTCGCGCAGCGATGCGCCGGCGCTGGCCTCCGACGCCGTGGCCGCCGGCGTGGCGACCGTGGTCGCGGCGAGGAGCGTGGCGAGGAGCGCCGCCAACACATGCGGCAGCCCGAACCGTGATCGCATGGCTGGACCTCCTTCGAGCGGCGGCGCGGACCCCAGACGCCGTCCCGCGCTGTTCTAGTCGTTCCGGAGGGCGGGATCCGGAGCGACGGTTGACCGCCGGTGAACCTGCCTGATCGCGCTGGATCGCGCCCGGACCGATCCGCACGACGCCTGACGGCAGGTGCCAAGCTGTGCGGAATGCCGGGCGGCCGTCATTCGCTGGGCCCCGGGCGCTGGGTCGCGCTCCGCGACCACGGCTACCGGACGCGCAAGGCCGGGGTGGGGTTCGCGGCCTACTCGGCCCACTTCCAGCTGCCGAAGTACTTCGGGCAGGAGGAGCTGACGGTGCCGGCGTCGTGGATCGCGGTCGTGGACCTGACGGCCCCCGGCGCCCCGCGCGACCCGGCCGACATCCGCGCCCAGTTCCCGGATCGGAGCATCGCTCACCTGCCCACCGCCTCGCCCCGACGGGCGCCGACCACGCTGCTGCTGTTCGCCACGCCCCAGCCGGTCCCCCCACTGCGGTTGGGCGCGGCGCTCAGGCGATGGGGCCGACTCCCGTTCGGATACCGTGCCTCGCACCGCCGGCCGGCGCCCGAGATCGATGGCGTGCTGCTCCGGGCCGACAACCCACGCTGGGCAGCCGACCGGTTCGTGGCTGCTGGATCCATGCGGGGTGTCCACCGCGACCGCGGTTGGTACGCGGACCAGCGGGGCAGCAGTGCCACCCGTCCCGGTGCCGACCCGGGATGGGCCCGCGCGACCGTCGACCACCTCGATGGGCTGGCCCGGGTGCTGGCGGTGGCGCTGCTCCCGCTGGCGCTGGCGCTTGGCACCCACACATCGCTTCCCTGCTGGGCTTGGGCGCTGCTCGTCGCGGCGGCGGTGCTGGCGGTCGTGTGCAAGGTGGTGGCCGGGAGGATCTACCGCCGACCGGCCGATCCGCAGCTGCGCCCCGACAAGCCGTCGCACCGCGTGCTGAGCGGCGAATCCCCCCGGGTCCCGGCCGGCCGGTGACGGCCGGGGCCCATCGATCGGCCGGGACGGCGCCCTCAGGGCGCGGTGTGGCTCCAGTTTCTCGCGGGTAGGGTCCCCTGGCCGCCGCGGACTCCCTTCCCTTGAGTCACCGAGAGGGGCACGCCCATGCCAACCGCCCGGACGACGACCGCGACCACGCAGGCCAGGACGCCGGCAGAGGACGGCAACGACCTCCGGGACCGATATCACCGGGTGCGAGGCTTCACGGAGGCGCTGGCGGAGCCCCTGTCCCCCGAGGACCAGACCGTGCAGACGATGCCCGACGTGAGCCCCACGAAGTGGCATCGGGCCCACACGACGTGGTTCTTCGAGACGTTCGTGCTCGGCCCGTACGAGCGGGGCTACACCGAGGCCGATCCCGCGTACGCCTTCCTGTTCAACTCCTACTACGAGGCGGTGGGGCCGCGACATGCGCGGCCGGAGCGCGGCCTGCTGTCGCGGCCCGGCGCGTCGGAGATCGGTCGCTACCGGACGAAGGTCGACGAGGCCATCGACAACCTCCTGGTCAGCGGCGACCAAGCCGAGCTGCGGGTCCCGGAGCTCACCGAGCTCGGGCTCCACCACGAGCAGCAGCACCAGGAGCTGCTGCTGATGGACATCAAACACGTGCTGTCCGTCAACCCCCTGCGCCCGGCATACCGCGGGTTCGAACGCCCGGCCGTTCTCGGCACCCCGCCGGAGGGCAGTCCGATGTGGATCGAGCACACCGGGGGCGTCGCATCCGTCGGCCACTCGGGGGAGGGCTTCTGCTTCGACAACGAGACGCCGCACCACGACGTCCTGCTGGGCCCCTTCGCCATCCGATCGAGCCTGGTGACGGCCGGCGATTGGCTGGCGTTCATGACCGAGGGCGGGTATCGGGAGCCGGCGCTGTGGATGTCCGACGGCTGGGCCACGGTGCAGGCTCACGACTGGCAGGCCCCCGAGTACTGGGTCCGCACCGATGACGGCTGGCTGATCCTGACCCTCGCCGGCCCGCGGCCGGTCGACCCCGACGAGCCGGTGTGCCACGTGAGCTGGTACGAGGCCGACGCGTTCGCCCGCTGGGCGGGATGTCGCCTGCCCACCGAGGCCGAGTGGGAGGTGGTCGCATCGACCAGGGCCCGCCCGGTGTCGTCGGTCGCGGTCGATACTCCCGGCGTCGCCGGGCTCGACGAGGTCGGGCTCGCCGGGTCGGGCCTCCATCCGGTGCCGCCTGCGCCCGGCGACGAGCAGTGGTTCGGCGCGGTCTGGCAGTGGACGGCCAGCCCCTACGGCGCGTACCCCGGGTTCCAACCGGCGGCCGGTGCGGTCGGCGAGTACAACGGGAAGTTCATGGTCAACCAGCAGGTGCTGCGGGGAGGCGCCTGCGTGACCCCGGCGGGCCACAGCCGCCCGACGTATCGCAACTTCTTCCCGCCCGCCGCCCGGTGGCCGTTCTGCGGGCTGCGCCTGGCGGTGGACAGGTGAGCGCACAGCGCGTGGGCACGGCCCTGGCGCCGGGTCGGGTCACCGTCGACGTACGGCTGCTGCCCAGCGACCTGAAGGCGGCCTTGCGTCGGGACGCCCGGGTCGGCCTCGGCACCACGCCGAAGTCGATGCCCCCGGTGTGGTTCTACGACGCCCGTGGGTCGGCCCTGTACGAGGACATCACCCGCCTCCCGGAGTACTACCCCTTCCGCACCGAGGCGGCGCTGCTGCGGCGGGCCGCCGGCGAGATCGCCGAGGCTGCCAAGGCGCGGGTGCTGGTCGAGCTGGGGTCGGGCACGTCGGAGAAGGCGCGCCTGTTGCTCGGCTCCATGGCATCCGCGAGCGCCGGCCTCGACGCCTACGTCCCGTTCGACGTGTCGGAGGCCCCGCTGCTGGCCGCGGCCGAGGCCATCGCCGCCGACCTGGGCATCGGCGTCCACGCGGTGGTCGGCGACTTCCATGAGCACCTGGATGGCATCCCCGACCTGGGCGAGCCGCGGCTCGTCGCGTTCCTCGGCAGCACCATCGGGAACTTCGCGCCCGACCAGCGACGCCGGTTCCTGGCCGAGCTGCGGGGCGTGCTCGAAGCGTCGGATCGATTCCTCCTCGCCACCGACCTGGTGAAGGACGCGGGCCGTCTCGTCGCCGCCTACGACGACGCCCGCGGGGTGACCGCGGAGTTCAACCGCAACGTGCTGCACGTGCTCAACCGTGAGCTGGGCGCGGACTTCGTCCCCGAGCGGTTCGCGCACGTGGCCGTCTGGGATCCGGACGAGCAGTGGATCGAGATGCGCCTCCGGGCGACCGAGGCCATGTCCGTGCGGCTGGCCGCCCTGGACATGACCGTCCGGTTCGCGGCCGACGAGGAGATGCGGACCGAGATCAGCGCCAAGTTCACGCCCGAGCGGGTGCGGTCGGAGCTGGCGGCCACCGGGTTCGAGGTGACGGGGCTCTGGACCGACCCGCAGAGCGACTACCTGCTCACCCTGGCGCGCCCGGCCTGACCGGCCGGCGCCTGGGGCATTGATCCCCGCCGGGGATGGCAGCGGCCTGCCGCCGGCGGCGCATCGCCCGGCGCCGGCGGGCGCGCCGCCACCCGCCATGGTGACGGTGGCCGTGCCCAGGGGCGTCGACGTGGACCTGGCGGCCGACGCTCTGTGGCGGGCGGGAGCCACCGCCATCGAGGAGCGTGAGACGGCCACCAGGGTCCTGCTGCTGGCGGGTGTCGCCGCCGGCGCCCACATCGGCCCGCTGTTGGCCGCGGTCCACGACCGGTGGCCCGCCGAGGTGATGGCGGTCGACGTCGACGGCGCGCTGGACGCGTGGCGGGCGTTCGCCCGGCCCGTGACGGTCGGCCGGCGGCTGCGGGTCCGACCGCCCTGGGTGCCCGCGGGCCCGCAGGCGGCGGCCGTCGAGGTGCTGGTCGATCCCGGGCGGGCGTTCGGCAGCGGGGCCCACGCGTCGACGAGGTTGGCGCTGGCGGCGATCGAGCGCCTGGTCCGGGGCGGCGAGCGGGTGCTCGACGCCGGCTGCGGCAGCGGCGTCCTCGGCGTCGCGGCGCTGGCGCTGGGGGCCGCCGAGGCGGTCGGCGTCGACCACGACCCTGAGGCCGCTGCGGCGTCGCGGGCCAACGCCGCCCGCAACGGGCTCGGGGACCGGCTCACGGTCACCGGGCGACCGCTCGACGAGGTGGTGGCCGCCGGCCCGCCCTTCGACCTCGTGGCTGCCAACCTGTTGCTGCCCGACCTCCTCGCCGTCGCGCCCGCGCTGCGGGCGGCCCTGGCGGCGGGAGGGCTCCTGGTGGTGAGCGGCATCCTCGTCGGCCAGCGACCGTTGGTGATGGCGGGCGCCGCCCGCCTGGGCCTGGTCCCGCTCGGCGAGAAGACCGTCGAGGGCTGGCTCGCCGTCACCTTCACCCGGCCACCCCGGTGACCAGCCCGGGCGCCGGCCATAGTTGATGCGCGGATAGGAACGTCGTCCCGGCCCACGGTGGTCAGTGTTACCGGGAGGCCGAGCTGTGTGGCCTGGGCTTGCCCTGCAAATCCCGTTCTGTTCGGTGCCCACTTGGATGCCTATCCGCTCGGCCTCTTAGTTGGCGGCGTCGAGCCGGTAGATTCCGCCCGCGAGCGACAGGGCGTAGACCTCGCCGTCGGCGTCCTGGGCGAACGACACCAACTGGTCGACGCGGGCGTCGAAGGTGCGCTCCTCGGTCACCTGCCCGTCCCGCACGCGCAGGGCCCGAAGGTCCCCCTGGCAGTAGTCGCCGAACAGGTATGCACCCCCGAGCCCCGGAATCGCCGAACCCCGATAGACGACGCCGCCGGTGACCGAGCAGCCCTCGTCGTGGGAGTACTCGAACACCGGGAGCACACCCCCGTCCGGGTTGCTGCCGCCCTCGAAGGGATGGGTGGCCTCCATCTCGTTCCAGCCGAGGTTCGCGGCCCGCCCGCCGCCGGCGGCCGCCGGGAGCTGGTCGATCTCCTCCCACTCGTTCTGTCCGACGTCGCCGATCCACAGGTCGCCGTTGGCGCGGTCGAAGCTGAAGCGCCACGGGTTGCGGACGCCGTACAGCCACACCTCGGGGCGTCCCCCCTCGCCGTCGGCGAACGGGTTGTCGGCGGGTATGCCGTAAGCCAGGCCATCCGACGGGTTCGCCGGGTCGATCCGGAGGATCTTCCCCAGCAGCGCCTGGGTGTCCTGCCCATTGCCCTCGGGATCGCCGGCGCCGCCCCCGTCGCCGAATGCGATGTACAGGTACCCGTCGGGTCCGAGCGCCAACTCGCCGCCGTTGTGGTTGGGGAAGTGGTCCTCCACGGCCAGGAGGTCGCGGTACGACCCGGTGTCCACCTCGTCGCCGGACAGCGTGAACGCTGCGACCCGGGCGTCCCCGCTCGGCGCCAGGCTGTAGTGCACGTAGAGGGTGGCGCCGTCGGCGGAGAACTCTATGTCGAGCAGCCCCCGCTCCCCGTCGGCGATCACGTTGTCGCTGATGTCGAGCACCGGATCGCCGACCTCGTAGGTCCGGTCACGCCCCGTGCCGGTGACGGTGACCGGCCGGACCCGCCCCGCGCGTTCGGCCACGTACAGCGTCGGCGAGCCGGGACGGGCCACGAGGGCGGTCGGCGACTCCACCTCGGACACCTGAGTGGCGGCGATCTCGAGCTGGTCGAGCGGGGCCTCGGGCGCGGCTGCGGACCCCGATCCGCTCGTCGGCGGTTCCCCGGGGGTGGTAGAGCCCTCCGCCGTGGTCGTCGTGCCGGACGTGTTGCCGTCCCCGTCGTCGCCGCATCCCGTGAGGCCCAGGCTCACCAGCCCGGCCGCCAGCACCAACCCGATCGCGCGCATCATGGGCGGGCACCGTACGCGCCGTCAGCGCGCGATGCGGATCAGGCCTTCCTGCATCACCGTCGCGACCAGCGTCCCCTGCCGCGTGAACACGAGCCCCCGCGACAGGCCGCGGCCGTTGGCGGCGACCGGACTGTCCTGCGCGTACAGCAGCCAGTCGTCGGCCCGGAAGCGGCGGTGGAACCACATCGCGTGGTCCAGGCTCGCCATGAACAGGCTGGGGTCGAACCAGCTGCCGCCGTGCGGCAGCATCGACGTGTCCAGCAGCGTCAGGTCCGACGCGTAGGTGAGGACGATCGTGTGGATCAGCGGATCGTCGGGGAGCCGTCCATCCGCCCGGAGCCACACGTTCTGGCGGGGCGGCAACGGTGCCTTGCGGTCCGGGGGCAGCCAGTCGACGTGGCGGATGTCGATGGGCCGGGGCCTGTCGATCCAGGCGCCGATGTCGTCGCCGTGCGCCTGGGCCCGTTCCCGCAGGTCGGGCAGGTCCTCGGGTGGCCTGACGTCCGGCATGTCGAAGGCGTGCTCGAATCCCGGCTCGTCGACCTGGAAGCTGGCGGCCATGTTGAAGATCGCCTTGCCGTGCTGGATCGCCACCACGCGCCGGGTGGTGAACGAGCGGCCGTCACGGATGCGGTCCACCTCGTACAGGATCGGCACCTTCGGATCGCCCGCCCGCAGGAAGTAGGCGTGGAGCGAGTGCACGTGCCGGTCGGGGTGAACACGTTCCCCGCTCTCGGTGCGTCGCACCGGGCCGCTCGGGCCCCGCCCTCGTGATGGCTCGGGCTCAAGCGTGCGGGCGGCCGCCACAAGGGCCTGCCCGGCCACCTGTCCTCCGAAGATGCGCTGGCGGTCCTCCTCGGGTGAGACACCGCGGAAGATGTTGACCTCGATGGGCTCCAGGTCGAGCAGCCGGACCAGAGCATCGACGGAGTCCTGGGGCACGCCGGGAAAGGTACCGGCCGGGTGCGCGCGCCCTAGGGTTCGCGGCCGTGACGCTCGAGCAACTCGCCTTTCCCGACGGCTTCCTCTGGGGCACCGCCACTGCCGCCCACCAGATCGAGGGCGGCAACTGGAACAACGACTGGTGGGCGTGGGAGCACGACCCTTCCAGCGGGTGCGCCGAACCATCGGGCGATGCCTGCGACTCCTGGAACCGCTGGGAGGAGGACGTCGCGCTGCTGGGTGACCTGGGCCTGGGCACGTACCGCTTCTCGGTGGAGTGGAGCCGCCTGGAACCGGAGGACGGCGAGTGGTCCACCGCCACCGCGGATCACTACCGGCGCCAGTGCGAGGCGCTCCTGGCGCGGGGCATCGAGCCGGCGGTCACCTGCCACCACTTCACGACGCCCCGGTGGCTGGCGGCTCGGGGAGGCTGGGAGGACCCGGCCAGCGCCGACCGCTTCGCCGCCTTCTGCGGGCGCATCGCCGGCGAGCTCGGCGACGTCGTCCGGCGGGTGTGCACCATCAACGAGCCGAACATCGTGGCCACCATGGGCTGGCTGCTGGGCGTGTTCCCGCCCGGCAAGTCGGACCACGACCTGCGGTTGCGGGTCAATGACGTGTTCGTCGACGCCCACCGCAAGGCCGTCGACGCCATAAGGGGGGCGGCGCCGGGCGTGCCGGTGGGCCTGACCCTGTCGATGACGGAGTACCAGGCGGTCGAGGGGGGTGAGTCGCGGCGCGAGCGCATGCTGCGCGACATGGAGGACGTGTTCCTGGAGGCGACGGACGGCGACGACTTCCTCGGCGTGCAGGTCTACTCACGCATGCGCCTCGGGCCGAAGGGGATCCTGCCGGCCGAGGCCGGCGTCCCGGTGCTCGACATGGGCTACGAGTACTGGCCCCAGGCGTTGGAGGCCTGCCTCCGGCGCGCCTGGTCCGTCACCGGGGGACGGGTCCCCCTCCTGGTGACGGAGAACGGCATCGGCACCAGCGACGACGCCCAACGCATCGGCTTCGTGCGGGACGCGCTGGAGGGGGTGCTCCGCTGCCTGGCCGACGGCCTCGACGTGCGGGGCTACGTCTACTGGTCGCTGCTCGACAACTTCGAATGGGCCTTCGGCTACCGCCCGCGGTTCGGCCTGGTGGCGGTGGACCCCCAGACGTTCGTCCGGGAGCCGAAGCCCAGCGCCGCCTGGTTCGCGTCGGTGGCCCGCGCGAACGCGCTGGTCGGGTCATAGCTCGACGGCGAGGCCCAGCTCGACCGTCTGTTCCGGAGGCAGGCCAAAGTAGGTGGCGGCGCTCGTGGCGTTACGCGACATCAGCGCGAACAGGTGCTCACGCCACCGCGCCATCCCCGGCCGCGGGGTGACACGCAACGATTCCCGTCCGAGGAAGTACGGGAGGCGAGTGACGTCGACGCCCAGCGTCGGCGCCACCTCCGTGGCCAGCGCCCGTGGCACGTCGATGTCCTCCATGAAGCCATAGCGCAGGACGACCTGATGAAACCCCGCGCCGAGATCGACCATCTCGGTGCGTTCCGCCGCATCGACGCGCGGCACCTCCTGCAGCACCACTGAGATCACGAGGACGGTCTCGTGGACGGCGTCGTTGTACTCCAGGTTGGCGAACAGCGCCGCGGGGGTGACTCCAGGGGATGACACCAGGTAGGCCCCCGCCCCCTTCGTGCGCAGGGGGCGATCCTCGACGGCGTCCTTCACGAACTCGGTCAGCGGAATGCCACCGCGCAGCAGCCGCTCGTGAACGAGACGCCGACCGGTCCGCCAGGTGCTCAGGACCGTGAAGACGACGACAGCCGCCACCAGCGGGATCCACCCGCCCTGGGGGATCTTGAACAGCGTGGCGCCGAAGAACGCCAAGTCGAAGGACAGGAACAGCAGGCAGACCGTCACGGCTCGCCAGGGACTCCAGCGAAACCGCTCCCGTGCCACGAAGAAGAAGACGACGCTGGTCAGGACCATCGTGGTCGACACCGCGAATCCGTAGGCGGCCGCCAGGTTGGCCGACTCCTGGAACCCGATGACCAACCCGACGCACGCGGCCATCAGCAGCCAGTTGATCGCCCCGATGTAGATCTGCCCGATCTGCGTGGGCGAGGTGTGGCTGATCCGCACCCGCGGGCTGTAGCCGAGCTGCACCGCCTGCCGCGTGAGCGAGTAGGCGCCGGATATCAGCGCCTGAGAGGCGATGACGGTTGCGACCGTGGCCAACACGACCAGGGGATAGAGCGCCCAGTCGGGGGCCAACCGGTAGAAGGGGTTGTCGATCGCCCCCGGATCGTCGATGAGGAGCGCACCCTGCCCGAAATAGACGAGCACCAGGCTGGGCATGACGAGCCCGTACCAGCCGAGCACGATCGGGCGGCGCCCGAAGTGTCCCATGTCGGCGTAGAGGGCCTCGCCCCCGACCACGACGAGAATGACTGCGCCCAACACCAAGAAGCCGCGGAAGCCGTTGTCGGCGAAGAACGAGACGGCGTAGCCGGGGTTGACGGCCCGGAAGACACCCGGGTTCCCGGCGACGTTCACTGCGCCCAGCACGGCGATCGTCGTGAACCACACCGCCATGATCGGGCCGAACAGCCGGCCGATCGCGGCCGTACCGCGGTGCTGGACGAGAAACAGACCGACGAGGATGACCACTGCGGCCGGCACCACGTAGGCGTCCAGACCGGGAGCGGCGATCGTCGTTCCCTCCACGGCGGCGAGCACCGAGATGGCCGGGGTGATGACCCCGTCCCCGTAGAGCAGCGCCGCGCCGAACAGGCCGACGAGCACGATCACCCATCGGATGCCTCGCACCGGTGGCTCCCGGGGCGTCACGAGCGCGGTCAGCGCGAGGATGCCGCCCTCTCCCCGGTTGTCGGCCCGCATGACGAATGCGAGGTACTTCACGCAGATCACGAGCACGAGCGACCAGAACACCAGGGACAGCAGGCCCAGCACGTTGTCCTCGATGACAGCCAGCTGGTGGCCATGCCCCACGAAGGCCTCACGCATGGCGAACAGGGGGTTGGTGCCGATGTCGCCGAAGACGACCCCCAACGCCCCGACCGCCAACCCCATGGTGCGGGCGTCGAGGAACTGGCGGTGGTCAGGACCTGCGGGTACGCCGCCCGGCTGCGCTACTCGGGCGAGCTGGCCCCGCTCCGTTACCACAAGTGCGGGAGGCTAGTGGGGCGAGCATCACGAGCCGCCCCACCGGTGGCCGTCCTGCATCCGGCGCGGACTACCGTCGCCACCCATGGGCATGGATCCCGAGCTGCGGGCCAGCGCCGAGGCGGCCCGGGGCTTCATGCCGGCCGACGAGGGCGAGGCCCTGTACGACGCGGCGCTGGCGCTTTCGGTCGACGGGCCGTTGCTGGAGGTCGGCAGCTACTGCGGCAAGTCGGCGGTCTACCTCGGCGCCGCCGCCCGGGAACGGGGGCGGATGCTGTTCTCGGTCGATCATCACCGCGGGTCCGAGGAGAACCAGGCCGGCTGGGAGTGGCACGAGCCCGACCTGGTCGACCCCGAGGTCGACAGGATGGACACCCTGCCGCTGTTCCGCCGCACGATCCACGACGCCGGCCTCGAGGGCACGGTGGTGGCCGTGGTGGGCGACTCGCCGGCCGTGGCGGCGAACTGGGGCACGCCGCTGGCACTGCTGTTCATCGACGGGGGACACGGCGAGGAGCCGGCGCGCCTCGATTACGAGCGCTGGACGCCACACGTGGCTGCGGGCGGCACCCTGGTCATCCACGACGTGTTCCCCGACCCGGCGGACGGTGGGCGGCCGCCGTACGAGCAGATCTACCTGCCGGCCATCGCCAGCGGCCGGTTCACGGAGCGGCGGGCCGTGGGTTCGCTGCGGGTCCTCGAACGGGTGGCGTTCCCGAGGCAATAGCGAACGTCCCGCTGGGCTGGAGCAATGGCTAACGGACTCCGTTCGTCATTGCCTCGGGCTGATCGCGGCGCTCGTCATTGCCTCGGCTGGTGAGCGCCGTCCATTACTCGCGGTCGGTCACGGCGGCGTCCTCGGCATCGGCGTCGGCCTCGAACAGCGCCGGGAGGACCTCGTCGTGCCGAGTGAACAGCCCGCTCGCGGGCGAGGCTCCGGCGAAGGCATCGGCGGCCAGCACCACGGCCGACGCGGTGTAGGTGGAGCGCTCGCCGACCGGGAACCTGCCCTCGTCCGGAAAGACCGTGCCGGTCCAGTAGCGGCCGTCGTCGGTGCGGTAGCGCTGTGCCCAGCCGAAGAGCTCCGTCGCCCGCACGCCGTTGCCCACCGCGAGGTTGGCCATGGCGTACTCGCACGTTTCCGCGACGGTTATCCAGGGGCGGTCCGACACGCAGCGCACGCCGCAGCCGTCCATGACGAACGCCGCATGGCGCTCGGCCAGCCGCTCCCGTCCCTCGGCGCCGGTGACAACCCCGGTGAGCACCGGGTAGTACCAGTCCATCGCCCAGCGGTGCTTGGGTGTGAAGGCGTCGGGCACGTGCCGGATCACGTGCGTCAGGCGGGCTGCGGAGAGCTCCCAGTCGGGGCGTTCGTGGCCTAGCAGCTCGGCCAGGGCGATGGCGCAGCGCAGGCTGTGGCACATCGACGACGACCCCGTGAGCAGGGCGAACGACCAGGGTGTGCCGTCGGCGTGGCGCGCCCACAGGATCTCGCCGCGCGGGGTCTGCAGGTCGAGCACGAAGTCGATCGCCAGCTGGACCACCGGCCACATCGTCTCGACGAAGCCACGGTCGCCGGTGCACAGCCAGCGGTGCCAGACACCGGTGGCCACGTAGGCGCAGACGTTGGCGTCAAGCTTGTCCTGCTCGACCCGGTCGGCCAGGTAGTACTGGTGCCAGGCCCCGTCGGGGCGCTGCGTGCCGACCAGCCACTCGTAGCCGCGCTCGGCCTCGGCGTGGCGGCCGCCGAGCGTGAGCGCCATTGCCGCCTCGACGTGGTTCCAGGGGTCGGCGTGGCCGCCGGGGAACCAGGGGATCATCCCCGAGGGCAGCTGCCACTCTGCGATGGCGTCGACGGTCTGGCGCAGCCCCCGGGCCGTGACGATGCCGGGTACGTCGGCCAAGGTCATGGCAGCGCCGCTCCCGGCGCGCCGTGGGCAGCGGGCTTGCGCGCGTAGACGACGATGCTCTTGCCGATCACCGGGGTGAGCACCCGGTCCGCCAGCCTGGTGACCCGCTGCCACGGCTGCGTGCCGCCGATGTCCCAGACGAGCACCTGGTGGTAGCCGCGCACGAGCGGGTGCTCGTCGTTGGTCGGCCCCACCGCGCAGCGGAGCCACCAGTAGGGGGCGTGGATGCCGTGGGCATGGTGGGAGCCCACGGGCTGGAGCCCTGCGCCCCTCAACTTGGCCCGAAGGTCGGATGCCTTGTAGATCCGCACGTGGCCGCCCTCGACGAACGGGGCGTGGTACTCGTCCGAGAGCGCCCAGCAGACCCGCTCGGCCAACCATGCCGGCACGGTGATGGCCATGGTGCCGCCGGGCCGAAGCACCCGGGCCAGCTCGCAGATGGCGGCCACGTCGTCGGGGATGTGCTCCAGGACCTCAGCGGCGATGATCCGGTCGAACGAGCCGTCGGGGAACGGCAGCCGCGTGGCGTCCCCGCGGGTGGTGGCGCTGCCACCGGGCGCCGGGATGTCACCGGCCTGGTACATCGCCCCCGCGATGGCCGCCACGTCCTTGAGCTCGGCCTCGTCGTAGTCGAAAGCGACTACGCGGGCGCCATGGCGCAGCGCCTCGAAAGCGTGCCGCCCGGCGCCACAACCCAGGTCGAGCAGGCGATCCCGGGGCGCGAGGCCGAGGCGGTCGTAGTCGACCGTTAGCATCAGCGGGCCCGCCGATCGGCCGCCGTCCCGGCGCGGGCGTGTTCGTCGAGCAGGATCCGGTACTGCTCGACCGTGCGCTCCGCGGTGTGTCGCCACGACCACTGGTCGACGACGCGCTGCCGTCCGGCCGTGCCGACCGTCGCCCGCAGCCCCGGTTCGTCCAGGGCCCAGCGGAGCTTGGCGGCGAGTGCCCCGCTGTCGCCCGGCGGCACGACGAGTGCGGTCTCGCCGTCACGGCCGACGACCTCGGGCAGCGCACCGCCGGACGTGGCGACCAGGGGCGTGCCGCACGACATCGCCTCGATGGCGGGCAGCGAAAATCCCTCGTACAGCGACGGCACGACCGCCAGCTGCGCCTCTCCGTAGAGCTCGATGATGCGCTGGTCCGGCACGCCGGTCACGAACTCGACGTGCTGATCGAGGCCGAGGTCGCGGATCACGTCGTCGGACCGGCCACCCGGCTTGCGCTTGCCGATTACCACGAGGTGCGCGTCCTCGCGCTCGGTGCGGACCTTGGCGAGCGCCTCCAGCAGGTAGCTCAGCCCCTTCATCGTGACGTCGGCACTGGCCGTGGTGATGAGCCGCCCCGGGACCGGCTCGACGCCGGACAGCGGGCGGAACAGGTCGACGTCCACGCCCACGGGCACGATCGCCATGCGAGCGGGGTCGACCCCGTGGTCGGCGGCGATGTCGTTGAACGAGTTCTCCGACACGGTGATGACCCGCGGGAGACGCCTGGCCACGCGGGTCTGCATCGCGGTGAACGAGTACCAGCGGCGCAGGGTCAGCCGCTTGTACCAGCCTCGTGCATGCTCCATCTCGAGCCGCCGGTCGACGGTGATGGGGTGATGGATGGTGCCCAGCACGGGGAACCCGTCCCGCTGCATCGCCAGGAGGCCGTATCCGAGGCACTGGTTGTCGTGCACGAGGTCGAACTCGTGCCGGCGGCCGTGCAGCTCCTGCCAGGCGCGCAGGCTGAAGGCCAAGGGCTCGGGGAACTGGCCCGCCGAGAACGCGGCCACCTCGACGAAGTCCGTCCAGCGCTTGAGCTCCCACAGGCCAGGCATCCGCATGGGGAAGTAGTCGTTGTAGATGTCGAGGCTGGGCAATTCGACCAGCCGCACCCGCGGATCGACGACCGGATAGGGCTGCCCGCCCAGGACCTCGACATGGTGGCCCAGGTCGACGAGGGCCTTCGACAGGTGGCGCACGTACACGCCTTGGCCGCCGACGTGGGGCTTGCCCCGGTAGGCGAGCAGAGCGATGCGCAACCCACGTTCCTCGGCATGCATTCCTGCAACCCTTCCGTCCAACTGACCGTGCGGTCAAGACCGCGGACCCCGCCGCGGTCACCCACCACGACCGCGGACCGCCCAGCTGGAGGAGGCGTCGTGGTTACCAGCAGGTAAGTTTACCGCCACCTCGGCGGCTGTCCCCGCTCCTGGGTGTGGGTAGTGGGCGGCCTCCCGTTAGCAGCCACCGATCGTCGTCGTTGTTGTCGACGGTTTTGGCCTCAGCCCCCGTGGGCACGTCGTCGTCGTGGTCGGTGGCGCGGTCGTGGTCGTCGGTCGCGGCCGCGTAGTCGCCGTCGTGGGCGGCGGGGCGGTCGTGGTGGTCGACGGCGGGGCCGTCGTCGCCGGTTCGGTCGTCGACGAAGGTGGCGGCTCCGACACCTGCTGCAGCGCGAGGTCGGTGGTCGTCGTCGTGGGCGGCTCGGTGGTCGAGGTGGCGGGCGGCCCGGTGCCGGTCGGCGCCGTCGTCGTGGTCGTGATCTCGGTCCGGGCGGGATCGGCGAGGGTGAGCTGGTGGTCGTCGGGACCACCCATGCCGGTGGCGAGGGCCACCCCGGCGATGCCGACGATCGCCAGCGCCCCGCCGATGATCGCCGCGATCAAACGCGGGTTGCCGCCGTCGGCCTTGTCGTCGCCAGGCGGCGTGGACCCGCCTCCGTCCTCGTCATCCTCCCGTCGCCCGCGACGCCGGCGGGATGGCGGGCCCCACAGGTCGGTCTCGCCGGTTGTCGGGGTGGCGCCGCGCCGGCCGAACGCGGCGGCGGTGGCGACCTCGGTCGCCTCGTACCAGTGCCCAACCGACTCGGACCATTCGCCGCCCTCCCAGTCCGCGACCCCTGCCTGGCCGGCGCCGGCGTCCCACGCGGGGTCCCCGGGGCTGTCCCAGGCGTCGCCCTCACCGGCGTCCCAGCCCGTGGCGTCCTGGCCGGCGTCCCACCCGGTCGCGTCCTCGCCGGCGTCCCAGCCGGTGGCGTCCTCGCCGGCTGCCCACCCGGTGGCGTCCTCGCCGAATGCCCATGCGCCTGCTCGCTCAACGGCATCGACCGCGCCGTCGACGCCAGTCCATGCGGCGCCGTCCATCGATCCGTGGTCGGCCGGCGGCTCGCCGGGCAGGGCGGCCCACGGCGCCGCCGAGCCAGGGCCGGGTGCACCGGCGGCCGCGTGCGTCGGGCCCGTGGCTGGGTCGGCGAACCATGCCGCGAGGACCCCGACGTCGTCGCCGGCTCCGGCCGGGAGGTCATCGCCCGTCCCGCCCGCGACGCCGTCGCCGGGCGGCGCCGACGGGGGAGTCGCCCGGGCACTGGGGGCCACGAGCGGTGGCGGGGACAGGGTGGTGTCGCCACCACCGAACAGTGCGGCACCGAGCGCCACGGTGAGCTCGGGGAACGGATCGGCCGCGATCGGGAGCCCCAGGCGGCTCGAGACCAGCTCCGCAAACAGCGGGATGCGTGACGACCCGCCCACCAGAAGTGCGACGTGGACGTCCGCCGGGGCCAGGGCGGAGGCGGCGATCGTCTGCGCGACCACGTCGACCGCGGCCATCAGCGACTGGCGGATGTCCCTCTCCAGGTCGGCGCGCCGGATCGGCAGCCAGGTCGACAGGTTCGGGAGTGCCACCTCGACGGTCGTGTCCGGCCTGGACGACAGCCACTCCTTGGCCGACCGGCACGCGGCCCTCAGCCGCCTGAGCGCCGCCATGCCGTCGACGTCGTCGCGCGACACGCTCTGCAGCACGTGGCCGAGCTCGGCGTCGACGCGGGCGAAGACGGCGTCGTCGAACTCCACGCCGCCGAGGTCGGCCAGACCACCCGGTGGCCCGACGACGTCGAAGCCGTTGTCCGTCCGGCGCACGATCGTGGCCTCGAAGGTGCCGCCACCGAGGTCGAGGACGGCCACGGTGGTTCCCACGGCGATCTCGACGTCGTGCGCGAGCTTGGCCGCGGCCGCCACCGGGTGCGGGATCAGCATGGTCCGGCCCACGGTGGCCGCCCCGACGCGTTCGAGCAGGGCCGGGGACCCGCCGGCGGGAAACAGCGGATAAGTGAGGACCAGGTCGTGTGGCCGATCACCGTGGAGGCGGCGCACGCGATCGATGACCGCCTCGAGCAGTGCCTGGGTCAGGCGCGCCGGGTCGTGGGGCCGCCCGCCGAGCATGACGGGCTCGTCGTCGTCGAGGTGGGCGGTGACGTGGCGCGCCACGAGCGTGGGGTCGTAGGGGGCGCGATCGGCTGCGGCCTCACCGACGAGCAGCGAGCCATCGGCGCGCTCCAGCACCACCGATGGCATCGTCGCGGTGAGGTCCCCGAGCCGGCAGACCTCGAGACCGGAGCTACGCCTCAGCGCAGCTGCGCTCGTGGTCGTGCCGAGATCGACCCCCAAGCTGTACGTCATCGCTTCTCCCAGCCCAGCTCGACACTGAACCGTAACAAGTGGGATGCGGCCGCGAGAGCCAATCCACGGTCGCCGGCCGGAGATCTGCTAACGCAGTGCCGTGCGAGCCGTCGTGCAGCGTGTGACCGGCGCCGACGTCACCGTCGCGGGGTCACGGGTCGGGGCGATCGGTCCCGGCCTGTGCGTGCTGCTGGGCGTCACCCACGACGACGACGGCGACCGTGCGCGCCGGATGGCCACCAAGCTCTGGCGCCTCCGCATCCTCGCCGACGACGCGGGGGTGATGAACCGGTCGGCCAGTGAGACGGGCGCGGAGATCCTCGTGGTGAGCCAGTTCACGCTCTATGGGGACACCTCGCGCGGCCGCCGTCCCTCGTGGGTGGCCGCCGCTAGGCCCGAGCAGGCCGAGCCCCTGGTCGACGCGGTCGTCGGTGAGCTGAGGGCCCTGGGCGCCACCGTCGCAACCGGTCGCTTCGCAGCCGACATGCAGCTCGCGCTGGTCAACGACGGGCCGGTGACCGTGATCATCGACGTGTGACGGTGTCGGTCGGCAGGCCGACGCCTTCGGCGTCCGCATGTTGGGGACGGCCCGGCGTGACCGCGGGCGGCGAGTCGGTGGGCCCGGTTGTTACGGTCGCGTCGTCGGCGTCGAACTGGCCGACGGTCCGGTGCTCGTGCCGCCGCGGGCGGCGCCGCCGCCACGCCGTACCCCAGCCCAGCGCCAAGCTCGAGAGCGCGACGATCCAGGCCGGCAGCAGACCGATGCGGGTGTAGAGGGTCGTCCCCTCGCGGGTGCCCACCGTCCGTTGGAGGACCGCGCGTTCCGATACCGCACTGCGCTGATGGACGGTGCCGTCGGGCGCCACGAACGCGGAGAAGCCGGTCGGAGCGACCTGCAGGACCCAGCGGTCGTTCTCGATGGCGCGCATCCGCGACGTGGCGACCTGCTGTGTCTGCACCATCGTCCCGGTGTAGGACGACCCATTGGTGGGGTTGATGACGATCTCGGCCCCGTCCTCGACGCCCTCCCGCACCCGGTCGCCGAAGAAGATCTCCCAGGAGATGGCGACCGACAGCCGCCCGGCGGCCGTGTCGAGCTCCGCAGGGTGACGGCCGATGAGGGCGTCGCGGCCGGTCAGGTCGCTACCGGCGAAGCGCTCGACCAGGGACCGCAGCGGGACGTACTCGCCGAACGGGACGCGATGGACCTTGTCGTAGCGATCGACGATGTCGCCGTTCGCGTCGTAGGCGACGGCGGCGTTGCGGAAGTGGTCGGTCCCGGCGTCCTCGACAACGCCCACGATCAGCGGTGCGTCGAGCCGGCGCGCCAGGGCTCGGAGCTCCCGACCCTCGCGCGTCTCCGCCACCGGATCGTCGACGTCGACAACGTCCTCCGGCCAGACGACCAGATCGACCGGGGTCACGACGTCGGCGCTCGCCCTGAGGTGACGTTCGAACACCTCCCGCTCGTCGGTGTCGGACGCCCGGGTGCCCTGGGGCCCGCCCCCCTGCACCAGCGCAACCCGCAGGGTCCCGACGTGCTCGCCGCGGGGACCTGCGACACCCATGAGGACGATGCCGAGCGCGGCCGCTGCGCCCACCCCGGCCGCGACCCACCGACGGCTGACGGCCGCGGCGATGGCGACGCCGACGATCACGGTCACCTCGACCAGCAGCAGCGCGCCACCGATCCGCAGGACGGGGGCCAGCGGCCCGGCGACCTGGCCGACCGCGAGGCTCGACAGCGGCACCCCGCCGAACGGCCACGACCAGCGGAGCAACTCGGTCAGGGCGATGGCCCCGGGCAGGGCGAGCCATCGCCCGGGTGCCGCCGCGGGCACCAGGACTGCCGCCACGCCCAGCAGGGCCGCGTAGAAGACGGCCGCGACCACGTAGCCGGGGGTGGTCAGGTCCAGCATCCAGGCCAGCGAGGGAACGTAGAGCCCCAGCCCGACCAGGAGGCCCCGGCGGAACCGGGTCCGGCGGTCCGCGTCCGCGATGAGCCTGTCGAACCCGACCAGCCCGACGAAGGCCAGTGGCCACCAGCCCCAGGGTGGCAGGGCCAAGGCGGTGACCACGCCGGCGCCGACGGCCGCAATGTCGCGAGCCGGTCCCCGGACCGGCGCCATCAAGGGGCGGCGGGTGGGGGTCGGGCCGGAGAGGCGGTCGCGGCTCAGGATGGCGTGGACGAAGCGGGGCATGGCACGGCGATGATCGCGCGCCCCGGATACATTTCGAGAACTGGAGCCACCCCCCGTGTCCATCGAGACCGAACCGCCCGCCACCCGCCCGGTGCGCCCTCGGCTCGCCCGCGCCGCCGCCGTGGGTCTCGTGGCGGGATTCCTGTCCGGGCTGTTCGGCGTCGGCGGCGGCATCCTCATCGTCCCGGCGCTGGTGCTCGTCCTGGCGATGGATCAACGGCTGGCGCACGGCACGTCGCTCGCCGCCGTGCTGCCGATCGCCGTGTCGTCGACGGTCGGCTATGCCCTGGAGGACAAGGTCGACTGGCCGGTGGCCGCGCTGTTGGCGGCGGCGGCGGTGGGGGGCGCCGTCGTGGGCACGCACGCGCTCCAGCGGCTGCCGCAGCGGGCCCTGGCGTTTGCGTTCGGCGCTCTGCTGATCGCGACGGCGGTGCGCCTGCTGGTCGACCACTCCGATGCCGGCGGTCGCGGCGGCCTCGACGCGCCCACGGTCATCGGCCTGTTGGTGCTCGGTGTGACCAGCGGGATCCTCGCCGGACTGCTCGGAGTCGGCGGCGGCATCATCATGGTGCCGGCCATGGTCGTGCTGTGGGGCATCCCGCCGGCGGTCGCCAAGGGCACGTCCCTGGCGGTCATCATCCCCACGTCGATCATCGGCACCTGGCGCAACCGCCACCACGGCAACGCCGACATGCCCGTCGCCGTGACGGTGGGCCTCGCCGGTGTCCTGTCGGCATTCGTGGCGTCGAAGATCTCGATCGGCATGTCGGAGACGGTGTCGAACGTGCTGTTCGCGCTGCTGCTCGCGGCGGTGGCGGCGCGGATGCTGTGGCCGCTGCTGCGGTCGCGGCCGGTCACACCCGCAACCGGCTGACCAGCCCAGGGCGGCGGGGCGCTACCCGCTCACCAGCCGGAAGTGGGCAACGATCCGTTGGGCCGCGGACCCCTTCGGATGGCACGCGAACAGCGTGGCCGTCCGGTCCGGCGTCTGCTCGACGATGTGCATCGCGTCGGGTGGCACGATCTCGATGCTGGTCAGTTCATAGGTCCAGCGGCTGCCGTCGGTGAGCGTGAACACGAGCGGGTCGCCGGGCCGCAACCGGTCCAGGTCGTAGAAGGGGCGGCTGTGCGTGACCCGGTGACCGGCCACCACGACGTTGCCGACCTCGCCCGGCATCGCGGTGCCCGGCCAGTGGCTGGGACCACGATCGATGGCGGTCAGGGTGACGCCCTCGTGCAGGGTCTGCTCCACGCCGATGGTCGGCAGGGCCAGGGTGCCGTGGACCACGTCCGGGGTCGGTGCGTCCTCGTCGGTGGGCACCGCATCGGGGGCCGGCAACGTGGTTGGGGACAGCGACGTCGGGGAGGCGACGGTGGGCGCAGGCGTGCTGGCGACGCCGGTGGAACCGGTGCCGGCGGTCGGTGACGACGCGGGCGTCCCGCCGTTGTCGGTGAGCGCCCAGCCCCCGGTGATGCCGGCACCCACGAACAACACCGCCACGGCACCGAACAGGATCCGTGCTCGCCGGCGCGATGCCGCCAGAGGGTCGGCGGCCCGGGTCGCGCTCGAGCGTCGGAAGTCCCGCGCCATGGCGTCGTTGTACCACCGCCCGTCCGATTGCGTGTGGCTACCGAAGACGTCCGCCCCTCGACCCGTACCGTCCGAGGATGGCAACGGCCCCGCGTCTACGTGAAGCTCGGGTCTGGGCACCCGGGGCCAGCTCGTCGCCGCCGCCGTCAGGCACGCCGGCGGCGAGTAGCAGCGCCGTCGATGGCCCGCCGGGCGCTGCGGATGCAGGCGGGAATGCCGACCCCCAGCGACCAG
>JBKOUY010000007.1:0-35477 GCA_046723645.1 Actinomycetota bacterium
CGGCGGCACCATGCGCCGGAACGCGAGCACCGCCGCCGTCGCCCACATCGCCACCTGGTTCTGGCCCAACGGCAGCGCGAGCGTGCCCCCGTCACCCACCGGGGGCAGCTGCACGGCGAGCGTGGCAGCCGTCCAGCCCACAACGACCAGAACACCCACCATGACGTCCTGACCGAGGTCGGGAAGGCGCCGCCACCACGCTGCGAGCTGGCCAGACACCGGCTCACGGTAACCAACCGGCGGTCGCGGTTCATCGGCCGAAAGGTGGAACGACCCGCCAGGCACATCGGTCCTTCGGACCAGGGGAAACTCCACGTGCGACCGATGTGCCCGTGACCAGGGCCTCCGTACGTTCGCTCCATGGCGAGCACCCTCTCCAACCGGCACCGGCGGCCGGCGCAGTCCCTGCAAGCCGGCCCCCGACATCTTCGTCGCCGGGGCCGAGGCCGTCGGCAGGCCATCGTCTTCAGCGTGCTGGTCGCCGCCGCCCTCCTGGCCATCGGCGGCGTCACCACGATGACCGCGGCGGTGACCGACGCCGTCCGCGGCCCCCAGGCCGAGATCGTCCCACCGACCCGCGACCTCCCTCCGATCGCGGCCGCCGCCTACGTGGTGGTCGACGGCGACACCGGCGAGCTCCTGGCCTCCCTCAACGCCGACCAGCCCCGCCCGGTGGCCAGCCTGACCAAGCTCATGACCGCCCGGCTGGTCCTCGACGCCGGGCCACTCGAGCACACCGCGACCGTCCCGCCGCTGCAGATCACCGGTGACGAGTCGCAGGCCGGCCTCGAGCCCGGCGATCACGAGTCGCGGAGCGGGCTGCTCCAAGCAATGCTGGTCGCCAGCGCCAACGACGCGGCCCGCACCCTGGCGGTCGACGTGGCCGGCAGCGAGCACAGCTTCGTCCGCATGATGAACGCCGAGGCGGCCGCGGCAGGCCTCGACGCCACCCGCTACGCCAACCCCGACGGCCTCGATGACCCAGCGCAGCACTCGTCGGCCGCCGACGTCGCCCACCTCGCCCGCGACCTCATGAAGGACCCCGCCTTCCGCCGCATCGTCGCCGCCGAGAGCACCACGCTCAACGGCTCAGAGCTGCCCGCCACCAACGACCTGCTCGGCACCTACCCGGGCGCCGACGGCATCAAGACCGGGCACACCGACGAGGCCGGCTGGTGCATCGCCGCCTCCGCCACCCGCGACGGCCGCAGCATCGTGGCCGTCGTCCTCGGCGCGCCCACCGAACAAGCCCGCGACGACGCCGCCCGCGCCCTCCTCGACTACGGCTTCTCCGTCGCCTAGATGCCCAAGGCGTCCTGGTCCGAGTCCTCCAACGGCTCCTCGCCCTGACCGCCGCCATCTGGGGCAACCACCTGACCGGCCAGCCAGTCGATCGCTCCCTCACCGGCTACGACCACTGACCCCTTGGATTCTCATCTAGAGCCGGAGCTCGTAGCCGGGGTTGAGCAGGGCCAGGCGGTTGCGGTGCAACCCGACCGTGCCCTCGACCACCATGTGCGACCCCACGCCGACCCCGGCCAGGCCGCGCCGGCCGAGGAAGACGACCGAGATGGCCGCGCTGCCGTCGTCGAGGATCAGCTCGAGGAGCGGCGCATCGTGCTGGGGGGCGACCCGCAGCGACCGGACGCGACCGGCGATCCGGACGCGATCGCGGTAGCGCACCTCGGCGATGGGCGTGGTGCCCGGGACGTCGTAACGCTCGGGGCCGGCGCCCCCGTCGCCCCCGCGCGGGAGCACGGGCAGTGGTGCGTCCGCTCCGCCGCCGTCGCCCGACCGTGGGCCCGGGACCGTGGACGGCCCGCCGCTCCCGGTCCCCACGATCGCCGACCACGGCACGCGGGCGTCGTCGACGACATCGAAGTGGAAGGGCACGGTGGTGACGTTGGCGTGCGGCAGCCGGGACACCTGCTCGGCGATGGCGTCCGCCGTCCGGTCGTGCAGGATCCGGTGCCACAGCCCGTTGAACTTCCGGTCGGGCAGGAGCACGCTGACCTCCGTCTCGCCGTCGGCCACCTCGCGGGCGACGGTCTCCACCGCGGTCCGGGTGAGCCGCCGGTCGGGGCACTCGACCAGCTCGAGCTGCACCCGGTGGAGCCCGAGCCGGGCCCACTCCTCGGCCAGGTGGCGGGCGGCCTCGTCGTCGAGCACGAAGTGCACGGCCCGCAGCTCGTCGGGCGTGAGCGTGCGGGCGTACTGGATGGCCCGGGCGGCCGCCAGGTCGAGGCGGTCGACGAACACCATGACCACGTGGCGCCGCAGGATGGGCGCCTTGGCGGCGGCGGGCACGTCGGCCTCGAGCAGGGCGGCCTCGCGTACGTACTGCCGGTTGAGCCGCAGGAACACCACCACCAACAGCGGGAGGATGATGAGGATCGCCCACGCGCCCTCCTGGAACTTGGTCACGGCAACGACCACGGTGACCACGCCCGACAGGAACGCCCCGAACCCGTTGATGACGATGCCCTTGCGCCAGCCGGGTTCGCGCTTGCGCCAGTGGTGCTTGGTCATGCCGGACTGCGACAGCGTGAAGCCCGTGAACACGCCGATGGCGTAGAGCGGGATCAACCTCGTGACCTCGGCCCCGGTGATGATCACGAGTGCGATGGCGGCGGCGGCGAGGGCGATGACGCCGTTGGAGTAGACGAGCCTGTGACCGCGCTTCGTGAGCTGGCGGGGCAGGAAGCTGTCGCCCGCCTGGAAGCTCGCCAGCCTCGGGAAGTCGGCGAAGCCTGTGTTGGCCGCCAAGATCAGGATCAGCATCGTGCCGGCCTGGAGCGCGTAATAGAGCAGATCGCCCGCGGGACCCCCGCCGAACACCCCCTTGCCGATCTGGGAGATGACCGTGGGCGTGCCCGTCTCGAACGGGCGGACCTCCATCTTGGCCGCCAGCGCGGACAGCCCGAGGAACATGACCCCTAGGCCGGTGCCCATGAGCACGAGCGTCGTGCGGGCGTTGCGCCACTCGGGCTTGCGGAAGGCGGGAACGCCGTTGGAGATGGCCTCGACGCCGGTCACCGCGGCGCCGCCCGATGCGAAGGCGTGGAGGACGTCGTAGAGCCTCACGCCCAGCAGGAACCCGACGCCGCTCACCCCGACGCCCTCGAGGGTGAGCTGCCCGTCCTTCACGATCCCCGAGTAGTCGGGTAGCTCGCCGGACAGGTACTTCCAGGCCCCGATGCCGAGCAGGAACGCCATCGTGACCATGAAGAAGTACGTGGGAATCGCAAAGATCCGGCCCGACTCCCTGACCCCGCGCAAATTGCCCCACGCAATGACGGCGATGAAGAACAGCGAGATCGGGACGCGGTAGGGAGCGAGGGCATGGACCGCCGAGGTCAGGGCAGCGGTACCGGCCGACGCCGACACCGCCACGGTGAGGATGTAGTCGACGAGCAGGGATGCGCCCGCCACCTGTGCCACCGTGGAGCCAAAGTTGTCCTTGGTGACGAGATACGCACCGCCGGCCGAGGGGTACTCCTTGATGGTCTCCCGGTACGACAGGATCAGGAACCCCAGGACCACGCACATCGCCAGCGTGACGGGCACGACGAGCGAGAACGCCACCGCGCCGGCCACGGGGATGAGGACGTGCAGGATCTCCTCGGTGGCGTACGCCGACGACGACAGGTTGTCGGACGCGAACACGGCGAGGGCCGTCGGCTTGCCAAGGCGCTGGTGCTCCAGCTCCTCGCTGTGCAGGGGCTTGCCCAGCAGCTTGCGCTTCAGGCGATACGCCAGCGAGTCCGGCGGCAGGGGCACCGTCGGCCGTGGGGCCGCCGGGGCGCGCGAACCTGTGGAGGTGTCCACTGACACGGCCCACACGCTGGCCGTGCATCGGGTGAGCGCGCGCTAAGGACGCGTCAAGATCCGCGCTTCCGGCATCAAGGGTGCGTTAACCCCACGCCTGGGTGACAGGATTCCGCGGTGGCGACGCCGGACGTCTACACCCACGGCCACCACGACTCCGTGTTGCGCTCGCACCGCTGGCGCACCGCCGAGAACTCGGCGGCGTACCTGCTCCCGCACCTGAGGCCCGGTATGTCGCTGCTCGACGTCGGTTGCGGGCCCGGCACGATCACCCTCGACCTCGCCCGACGCGTCGCGCCGGGGCGGGTGGTCGGCGTGGACCTGTCGACGGACGTGATCCGGCAGGCCGGTCGCGCCGCCCGTGCCGAGGGGCTCGACGGATTGGGGCTGGTGGTGGGCGACTTTCGCGATCTGTGCCCCGGCACGTTCGACGTGGTGCACGCCCACCAGGTCCTCCAGCACCTGAGTGACCCGGTGGATGCGTTGCGGGGCATGTGCCGCCTCACGCGGTCGGGCGGCATCGTGGCCGTCCGCGACAGCGACTATCCGGCCATGGTGTGGGCGCCCGCCAGCGATGGGCTCGACCGGTGGCGGTCGGTGTACCTCGCCGTCACGCGGCGCAATCGTGCCCACCCCGACGCCGGCCGCCAGCTGCTCGGGTGGGCGCACCGGGCCGGGCTCGCCGACGCCACCTATACGACGTCGACGTGGACCTACGCGAGCGATGCCGATCGCGCGTGGTGGGGCGGGCTCTGGGCCGAGCGGTGCACGGCGTCGGCCTTCGCCGAGCAGGCCGTGGAGTACGGCATCGCCACCGCCGCAGAGCTCGCCGAGATCGCCGGCGCATGGCACCAGTGGGCGGCCGAGCCGGACGGCGCCTTCGTGGTGTTGCACGGTGAGGTCATCGGCCGGGCGTGACAGGCTGGCACGCACGCCGGCGCCGGAGGATGCCATGGCCACCGCCCTCGACCACTTCGTGCTCGTCGTGTCCGACATCGAGCGGTCGCTCGCCTGGTACGGGCGGCATGCCGGGCTCCCCGGGGTGCGGGTCGAGGAGTGGCGCAACGACGAGGCGCCGTTCCCTTCGCTGCGGATCGACGAGGCCACGATCATCGACCTGGTCCCCGGGGATCCCGGCGCCGGACGCGGGCACCTCGACCACATCTGCTTCGTCGTCTCCGCGAGCGAGCTCGACGCCCTGGCCCGCGCCCCCGGGCTCGAGGTTGTCGACCGGGGCGAACGGTTCGGCGCCCGCGGGCTGGGTCAGTCGATCTACGTCCGCGACCCCGATGGGCTGCTGGTCGAGTTCCGCTGCTACCCCGCCTAGAGGGATCACTCGACCTCGCGGACCCCGACCTCGTCGAGGTGGCGCAGGAGGTCGCCGGGATCCTCGTAGACGCGAAACGCGCCGGCGCGCGCGAGCTCATCGGTGCCATACCCGCCTGACAGGAGGCCGACGCCCAGGGCGCGGGCCCGGCGGGCGGCCAGCAGGTCCCACACGCTGTCCCCCACCACGATGCAGTCCTCGACGGCTAGGCCAAGCGCCTCGGCCGCAGCCAGGAACAGGTCGGGATCGGGCTTGGCCCGGGCCACCGCGTCCCGCGTGATGACCGGCACGCCCTCGGGCACGCGCAGCGACGCCACGTTGGGTGCGGCCGTCGCCAGCCGCCCGCTGGTGGCGATCGCCCAGGGGGTCCCGAGCGCGGTGAGGCGCTCGAGCAGGTCGAGCGCACCGGGGAGGGGGCGCACCCCGCCGCGGTAGCGCTCGAAGGCGTCGTGGTGCCGGGCCTGGAGGCGCTCCGCTACCTCGGGGGTGATCGGCGCCCCGACCTCCCGCAACAGGGCCCGCGCGAACAGGCCGCCGCTCATGCCGATCCGGCGGTGGATGGTCCACACGGGGATGTCGATCCCCTCGGCCTCGAGCGCCTCCCGCCAGGCGAGCACGTGCTGGTACACGCTGTCGACGAGGGTGCCGTCCAGGTCGAAGAGCATCCCGGTCCGATGGACCCTGTCGCTCTCGCTCACCCGACCAGCTTGGCGTACCCCGCTCGTAGTCGGCCGCGCCTTCGGGCACGATGAGGGCTCATGGACCGATCCGACGTGGAGCGGTGGGTCGACGGCTACGAGCGGGCGTGGCGCACCGCCGGCACCGACGCCCTCGCCGACCTGTTCTCGCCAGATGCCTCCTACCTGCCATCGCCCTGGGCGGCACCCGTCCGGGGCATGGCCGCGATCGCACGGTTCTGGGACGACGAGCGCGAGGACCCCGACGAGCCATTCACGATGGCTCGCGAGATCCTGGCGGTCGACGGCACCACGGCCGTGGTGCGGGTGAGCGTCGACTACGACGGAGAGGGGGCCGCGGCCGCGCAGCGCTGGCGGGATCTCTGGGTCATCCGCTTCGACGACGACGGCCGGTGCGCGGCGTTCGAGGAGTGGCCGTTCGCACCCGGGCAGCGCGACGGCCACGAGCACTCGAACTGACCGCCGCAGCGGCCGTCGTCACTTGCCGGTGGTCGATGCGAACTTGCGGGTTGCCAGCACACCGAACACCAAGGCGATGCCGATGGCCCAGGCCCACGCCAGCCACAGGTCCGAGCCCGGGTCGCGGCCGTTGTAGAGGGCCCGGGTGGCGTTGGTGACGATCGTGAACGGGTTGTGCTCGGCGATCGGCTGGAGCCAGCCGGGCATCGTCTCGACCGGCACGAACGCCGAGGACACGAACGTGAGCGGGAACATCCAGATGAAGCTGGCCGAGTTCGCCGCCTCGACCGACCCGACCGACAGGCCCACCAGCGCCTGGATCCAACTGAAGGCGTAGCTGAAGGCGAACAGCAGCACCGTGGCGCTCACCGCTTGCGCCATGGTGCCCTCGATCCGGAAGCCGACCGCGAAGGCCACGCCCAGCATCACGGTGAACGTGAGCAGGTTGCGGACCACGTCCGAGAACGTCCGGCCCACCAGCACCGCCTCCTGGTACATGGGAAGCGACCGCAATCGGTCGATGATCCCCTTGGTCAGGTCGTCGGCCAGACCTACGGCCGTGAACGAGGAGTTGAACAGCACGGTCTGGGCGAAGATTCCGGGGAGCAGGTACTGCTTGTAGTCGCTGTAGCCCGGCGCGTTGATCGCCCCGCCGAACACGTACACGAACAGCACGACGAACATGATCGGCTGGATCGTGGCGTACATCAGCAGCTCGGGGCTGCGCCGCATGCCCCGGAGGTGGCGGAGTGCCTCGGTCCAGCTGTCGTGCAGCAGCCAGGTTCGGCCCGTCGGGACGTCGTGCTCCGCGGCGGGAGTGAGGAGGATCTCGTCGACAGTGGTCGTCATGAGCTCTCGGTCTCCTGCATGATGCGGTCGCCGTCGGAAGCTGCCCGCCCGTCGCCCGCGGCTCCCGCCTGCCGACCATCATCGGCGCCGTCACCGGACCCATCGGGCAGGCCGGCCTGGTCGTTGGCCGAGTCTTCCTCGGCCGCGTGGCCCGTGAGCGCGAAGAAGACGTCGTCGAGCGTCGCCCGTCTGGCGGCCACGTCGTGCACCGCGATCCCGGCCGCGTCGAGCTCGCGCACCGCGGCCGGGACCAGGCCCTCGACGCGGAACACGGGCAGCGACACCGTTCGCCGGTCGTCGCTGACGTGGGGGTCGCCGCAAGCATGGTGCCCGAGGACCTCGATCACACGTTGCGCTTCACCGGGATCCTCGACCTCGACCTCGATCAGCTCGCCGCCGATCTGCTGCTTGAGCTCCTCCGAGGTGCCGCGAGCGATGGCCTTGCCCTGATCGATCACGACGATGTCGTCGGCCAACCGATCGGCTTCGTCGAGGTACTGCGTGGTCAGCAGCGTGGTCGTCCCACCCCGCACCAGTTCGTCGATCAGCGCCCACACCGACTGGCGGCTGCGAGGGTCGAGGCCCGTGGTGGGCTCGTCCAGGAACAGGACCGAGGGCCGGGCGATCAGGCTCATGGCGATGTCGAGCCGGCGACGCATGCCTCCGGAGTAACCCTTCACCACGCGGTCGCCGGCATCGACCAGGTCGAACCGTTTGAGCAGCTCGGTCGCCCGCTCGCGGGCGACCCCGGTGCCCATGTGGTAGAGGCGAGCCACGTGCTCGAGGTTCTCGTGGCCACTGAGGGCTTCGTCGACGGCCGCGTACTGGCCGGTGAGGCCGATGCGGGCCCGGGCCCTCTGGGGTTCCTCGAGGACGTCGATCCCGTCGACCACGGCGCGACCAGCGTCGGGCCGGAGCAGGGTCGTCAGGATGCGGACGGCGGTGGTCTTCCCGGCCCCGTTGGGCCCGAGAACGCCGAGGATCTGGCCCCGCTCGACGTCGAAGTCGACGCCGCAGAGCGCCTTGGTCTTCCCGAAACTCTTGACCAGTCCCTCGGCAACGACAGCAGGCACCGGGGTCGAACCCTAGCGGTGGCCGATGCCGGGACCTACGCGACATTCGCGTTCGCTAGTGGGCGCTGGCGGGAGTTCCGTGGATGGATCTGGCCGGTGAGACGCCACGATGACACCCGCGAGGCCCACTAGCCTGACGCAGTTCGTCGTTCCGTCGCACCGGAGGACCCGATGGCCGCAGCGCCCCCGTCCTACCCACCCGTCGTCACGCTCGACGACGTCGCACGTGGAGAGTTCCTGGTCCGCGTCTACCAGCACCTGCTGGCGGCGCTGCTGGCATTCCTGGCGTTCGAGGCCCTGCTGATCAACCTCGGGGCGGCCGAGTCGCTCTACGACCTGGTCCTCGGCAGCGGCGGCCGCTGGATCCTGCTGCTCGGCGGGTTCATGGTGGTGAGCTGGCTGGCCACGAGCGCTGCGCACGACATCCTCAACCCGTCGCGCCAGTACGCCGGACTGTTCGGGCTGGCGGCCGCCGAGGCCGTGATCTTCGCACCCTTCCTGCACTACATCTTCGAGGTCCAGGGCGACGGCAGCAGCACCGTGCTGGCCGCCGCCGTCATCACCGGGCTCGGGTTCGCGGGGCTCAGCGCGGTCGCGCTGGTGACGCGTGCCGACCTCTCCTTCCTGCGCCCGATCCTGCTGTGGGCGGGCGTGTGCGCGCTGGTGCTCATCGCCGGGGCGCTGCTCTTCGGCCTCGACCTCGGCGTGTGGTTCTCGGTCGCGATGATCGGCCTGGCCGGCGGCTCGATCCTCTACCAGACGCAGACGATCCTCAGGCGCTACCCGGAGCAGGCGTACGTCGGCGCCGCGGTGCAGTTGTTCGCGTCGGTGATGCTGCTGTTCTGGTACGTCCTTCGCCTGCTGGGCCAGGTCCGCCGCTGAGCGGGCGACCTGCATGAGCGCACCGGGAACCGAGGACTCACCCGACGCCAGCACCTACCGACAGCTTCGCTTCCGCCGTCCACCGGGTGCCTGCGAGCTGCTGCTGGTGCGCCACGGCGAATCCGCCCCGGCCCGCGAGGGCGACCCCTTCCCGCTCGTGAACGGGCACGGCGACCCGCCGCTCGACCCGGTCGGCCACGACCAGGCCGAGCGGGTGGCGGATCGGCTGGCGCACGAGCCGATCACGGCCATCTACGTGTCCAACCTGCGGAGGACCGCCGAGACGGCCGCGCCACTCGCGGCGCGGCTCGGGCTCGAGCCGCGCATCGATCCCGACCTCCGGGAGGTCTACCTGGGCGAGTGGGAGGGTGGGTCGTTCCGCAAGCACGTGGTCGAGGGCCATCCCGTGGCACAGCGGATGTACGCGGAGCAGCGCTGGGACGTCATCCCTGGCGCCGAACCGGGCGAGGCGTTCGCCGCCCGGGTGCGCGGCGCGATCGAGCGCATCGCCGCCGCCCACCCGGACGAGACGGTGGCGGTCGTGTCCCACGGCGGCGTCATCGGTCAGGTCCTGGCCGAGGCCACCGGAGCGAGGGCGTTCGCGTTCACCGGCTCCGACAACGCCGCGGTATCCCACGTCGTCGTCACCGACGACCGCTGGGTCATTCGCCGCTACAACGACACGGCGCACCTGGGCCTGGCATTCACGACTGCCCCCGAGCCGCTGACCTGACCGTGGTGGCGGCAGCCACGGGGTCACTTCTGGGATCGAATGAGTTGCTGAGCAACCAGAACGGCCAGGAACCGAAGCGGCTCAGGACCCGCACGCGTCAGCCGCCGCGGCGCAACGGCTCGAGCGCGTCGATGTAGTCGGCGAGGCGCAACGCCACCTGCACCGGGAGATCGGGATCGTCGAGGTCGGGATCGGGCCAGGCCTCGGAGACGCGGCGCCAGGCGGGGAAGTGGCCGAGGAACGCGCCGGCGACGGCGTCGGCGCCCAGGGTCGCCCGCCACCGGTCCTGGCCCGCCATCAGGCGTGCGATCGCCGCCTCGTTGTCGGCCGGGTCCGGATGCTCGGCGTGGAACCCGATCTCCAGCGCGGACACGGTGGCGCCGTCGACGCCGTCGGGTGCGATCAGCTGGGCCTCGTAGTGCTCACGTGTGGGCCGCTCGGCGCCGAACCAGGCCTTGAGGCCCCACCGGTGGGCCTTGTGGCGCACGTCCACGAGCTCGTCCCCGACCAGGCCCCGGACCGCCTCCGCCACCTCATCGAAGAACCCGAGCTCCACGACACCAGCATGGCCGGCGCCGGCGCCGGGGGCGGTGCGAATCCCCGACGCCGGCGGTCCGGGTGGAGGGGCTACTCGAAGCAGAGGTCCCGCAGGTCGTCGACGTTGTCCGGGTTCACCTCGGTCGGCGGCACGACGATCTGGGACGGAACCTCGGGCTCGATCAGGTCCGAGAACCCGCGGCCCTGCGCGATCAGCCGGGCCATGTTGACCGCCGACCCGGCCATGGTCGGGCTATAGAGGTACGTCGCCGCGTACAGGCCCCCGGCCTCGATGCGGTCGAAGGCAGCACACGAGCCGCCGGCCCCGGTGAGGATCATCTCGTCCTCACGGCCCGCGTTCTCGATCGCCGCCACGACGCCCTCGGCCATGTCGTCGTCATGGGTGTACACGGCGTCGATGTCGTCGTTGGCCTGGAGGATGGCCTCCATGACCTCGAGACCCATGTCGGGCAGGAAGTCCGCCGGCTGTTGGGCGACGATGTTGATGCCGTCGCCGCACAGCTCCTCGATCGTGTCGGCGAAGCCCTGCGTGCGGTCGGTCGTGACCGAGATGCCGGCGATGCCCTGGATCTCGACCACGTTGCCCTCGCAGTCGAGCTGCGAGGCGATGTACTCGGCCGCCTTGACGCCGATCTCGTAGTTGTCGCCAAGGATCGTGGCGCGCGCCGCGTCCGGGCTGGCGAAGAGCCGGTCGACGTTGATCACCGGGATGCCCGCCTCCATCGCCTGCTCGGCGACCGGGGTCAGCTGCTCGCCGTCGTATGGAAGGACCACGAGTGCGTCGGGCTCATCGTTGATCAGCGTCTGGATCTGGGATGCCTGGCTGTCGGCGTCGGCGGCCTCGACCAACCTGAACTCGACGTCGTCCCACTGGTCCGCGGCCTCCTGCGCCTTGGCGGCGATCTGGCCGAGCCAGCCGTGGTCGGTGGGGGGCACGCTGGCGGCGATCGTCACGGTTTCGCCTGTCTCGCTGCTCTCGGAGCCGGAGTCGGCCTCGGTGCCGTCGCCTGCGCCGGCGCTGTCGCCGTCGTCGTCGTCGGAGCAGGCCGCGGCCACGAGGGCCAGCGCCGCCACCCCAGTGATCAGCTGTCGTGTGAGTGACATGTCAACGTTCCCCTCCTGCTGGGTTGTGTTGGGTATCCGTTCGCGTGGCTCGATGGACCGGGGGCGAGCGACGTCGGGGCGCGCGACGTCACCCGAACGCCTGACCTAGATGCGCTCGGGGCGCTGGATGAGGACCGCCCCGAGGATGATCGCCCCCTTCACGATCTGCTGCCATTCCGTGGCCAGATCGAGCTGGGTCAGAAGGTTGAACATGATGGCGAAGACCATCACCCCCAGGAACGTGCCGACGATCGTGGCGCGTCCCCCGGCGAGGCTCGTGCCCCCGATCACCGCGGCGCCGATGGCGTCGAGCTCCAGGAGCTCGCCGGCGACCGGCGACGCACTTGCCAGGCGCCCGGAGAGCAGGACCGCCGCCAGCCCGGCCAGGAGGCCGCTCAAGCAATAGACGCTGAACACCACCCGGCGCACCGGGACCCCCGCGATGCGGGCGGCCTCGCGGTTGCCACCGGCGGCCACCACGTGGCGGCCGTACCGGGTGCGGTTCAGCAGGATCCAGCCGCCGATCGCGATGCCCGCGAAGATGACGATGGACACCGGGACGCCCACGATCTCCCCGGTGCCGAACCAGCGAACACCCTCGGAGCCGAGGAGGCTGATCGGGCTCTTGTCGCTCATCAACAGCGCGAGGCCCCGCGCCATGGCCAGCATCGCCAGCGTGGCGACGAACGGCACGACCTTGCCGTAGGCGATCGCCGTGCCGTTGACGATCCCCAGGCCGAGGCCGAAGCCAATCGCGCAGGCAACGAACGCCACGGCGCCGGAGTCGACGACGAGACCGCCGGCGACGCCGGCGGCGGCGACCACCGAGCCGACGGACAGGTCGATGCCGGCGGTGGCGATCACGAAGGTCATGCCGATGGCCAGCACGCCGACGACGCTCGCCTGGGTCAGGATGGCGCGCATGTTGTCGGCGGTGGGGAACGTGTCGGGCTTGAGGATGGCGCCGATCACGATCAGGGCGATCACGACCCCGACGAGCGTGTACTCCTGGAGCTTCACGCGTGAGGGCAGTGCCAGGCCCCCGATGCCTGGGGGCCGGCCCTCGCCGTCGATGCGCCCGGTGACGCCACTGACCTGCTCCGCGGGGGATGTTGACATCAGGCCTCCTCCTGGCCCTCGGGGGCTCCATCGCTGGCCGGCACTGGAACCCCCGAGGCGAGCATCTCCTGGGTGTCCGGCATGGCGTGACGCAGCAGCTCCAGCTCGGTTGCCTCGGCGCCGTCAACCTCGGCGACCAGCTCGCCCTCCCGCATCACGAGGATCCGGGTGCAGAACCCGCACAGCTCCTCGAGCTCGGACGACACCACGACCACGCCGAGCCCTCGCGCCGCCAGGTCGGCGATGAGTCGATACAGCTGGGCCTTCGTCGCGACGTCGACGCCGCGCGTCGGCTCGTCGAGCAGGAGCACGCGGCACCGGTGGAGCAGCCACCGCGCCAGCACGACCTTCTGCTGGTTGCCGCCGGACAGCTCCCGGGCCATCCGGGTCCCGTCCGCGGGGATGGTGTGCAGCGCCCGGAGCTGCTCCTCGGCGGCGGCGCGTTCGGCGCGGGTGCGGATCAGGCCGCGCTGGAACCGGCCGACGTCGGCCAGCGTCACGTTCTTGATCAGGTTCCAGTCGAGCAGCAGGGCCTGCGACTTTCGATCCTCGGGGGCCAGGCCCAGGCCTGCAGCGATCGAGCGGTCGGGCCGCCCAGGCGGCAGTCGCCGGCCGTCCACCAGAACCTCGCCGGCGTCACGGTCGTCGACGCCGTAGATCGCCCGCAGCAGCTCGCTGCGGCCGGCGCCGACCAGCCCGCCGATCCCGAGCACCTCGCCGGCATGGACCTCGAAGCTCGCGTGCTTGACGTCAGGCAACCGCCGGACGCCGTTGACCTCCAGCAAGACGGTGCCGTTGCCTCGCCGCCGCTCGGGATAGAGCTGTCCCACCTTGCGCCCGACCATCGCCTCGACGAGCTCGTCGGCCGGCGTCGTCGCCGGCAGGCCCGACGCGACCGTGCGGCCGTCCGTGAGCACCGTGACGCGATCGCCGAGCCGCCGGATCTCGTCGAGGCGATGCGAGATGTAGATCACGCCGACGCCCTCGGCGGTGAGACGGCGAACGATCCCGAACATGGTCTCGATCTCGCTGTCGTCGAGGATCGCCGAGGGCTCGTCCATGATCAGGAGGCGGACGTGCCGCGACAGGGCGCGTGCGATGGACACCACCTGTTGACCGGCCGGGCGTAGGTCGCGGACGTACGTGCGGGGCGAGATGGCCTCGTGGTTGAGGCGGCGCAGGATCTCGACGGCCTCGCGCCGCATCCGCGCCCGATCGAGGAGCCCCCAGCGCCGCAGCTCGTGGCCGAGGAAGATGCTCTGGGCCACCGTGAGGTCCTCGACGAGGTCGCGCTCCTGATAGATGGTGGCGACGCCGCGCGCGAGCGCCCTCGACGGGTCGCCGGTCGCCACCGGCTGGCCGTCCATCAGGATCTCCCCGCCGGTGGGCTCCACGGCCCCCGAGACGCACTTGATCAGCGTCGACTTGCCGGCGCCGTTGGGGCCGACGAGGCAGTGGACCTCCCCCGCCCTGACCTCGAAGTCGACGCCGCCGAGGGCGCGGACGCCCGGGTATTCCTTGACCAGGCCTCGGACCTCCAGGACGGGGCTCGCCACCGCCATCCTCAGGCCACCAGGAGCGGGCGCAGCGTCCGGTGCGCGATCCGCAGTCCGATCTCGACCCGCTCCTCGGTCCCGCCCCACACCGGGTCCTCGTGCTCGACGGACAGCACGCCGTCGAAGCCCCCTTCGTACAGCGCGTCGACCAGCCGCACCCAGTCGACCTGACCGAGCCCGGGCACCCGGTAGCGCCACCAGCCGACGTCCCACGGGTCGTCGCGGGCCACTGCCCTGCCCGGCCAGCCGTAGCGGTTGCGGGCGGCGGCGTCGACCTGGATGTCCTTGGCCTGGGCGTGGGGGATGCGGTCGATGTAGGGCCGCAGCGCCTCGACCGGGTCGATTCCCATCCACACCAGGTGCGACGGGTCGTAGTTCAGGTACAGCCCGAGGTCGAACATCCACTCCCACAGCTCGGGCGAGTAGGCGAGGTTGCCGGGATAGCCGTCCGGGTGCCAGCCCTCCATGACACAGTTCTCGACGATGATCTTCACGCCCAGTTCGCCGGCGCGATCGACCAGTGGACGGAAGACGGTCTCCGCCTCGCGCAGGTTGTCGGCCACCGGCTGTGTGGGATCCCGGCCTACGAATGTCCCGACGGTCGGACAGCCGAGCAGGGCCGCCGCTTCGATGCAGCGGAGGACGTGTTGGTTGATCGCAGCCCGCTCGGCCCTGTCCGGGTGGAGGTTGTTGTCGTAGAAGGCGAGGGACGAGAGCTCGAGCCGGTGTTTGGCGAAGAGCTCGCGGGTGGCGTCGGCCTCGGCGTCGCCGAACCGCTCGATCGCGAGGTGGGTGGCGGTGAAGGGCCGGTCACCGAGGTCGGGCCAGGCGGCGACCTCCAGGGCCTCGTAGCCGTCGGCGGCGGCCCACTCGCAGAGCTGCGCCAGCGTGCGCTTGGGCAGGCAGGCGGTGATGAACCCGAGCTTCATGACACGTCCTCCCAGCGGCCGGTGCCTGTCGAGCGCAGCACGGCGGCGGTGATGTCGGCCGCCCGGGCGCCGTCGGCGAACGTGGGCAGGCCGTCGACGGCGGCCGCGCCCCCGCCGGACCGGATGGCCCGGTACGTGTCGGCGACGAACGCGTCGAAGCAGTCCTGGTAGCCCTGGGGATGGCCCGGCGGCAGAAGTGAGTAGCGCGCGGCCTCGGCGGCGAGGTGCGCGGGGTCTCGCGCCACGACCTCGGACGCCTCCCGGCCCCCGACCCACAGCGTTTCGGGCCGCTCCTGGTCGAAGCTCAGCGTGGCGTGGGCCCCGGCGATCTCGAACTGCAGCCGGTTCTTGCGCCCAGGCGAGACCTGGCTCACGACCAACGAGCCCGCCACCCCGGCACGGGTCCTGAACAGCACGACCACGATGTCCTCGGTCGTCACGGCGCGGCGCACGCCGTCGGGGCCCGCCCGCCCGTGGGTCTCGAACGCGTGGCTGCCTCCGGCGCTCACGCGCTCGGGGATCGCGGTCACCGCCTCGGCGCTGACGGCGGCGAGCCGGTCGCCGGTGACGAACTCGACGAGGTCGCACCAGTGCGAACCGATGTCGGCGAACGCCCGCGACGGCCCACCCCGCTCGGGGTCGACCCGCCAGTTGTCGTCGTCCTCGGTGGCGAGCCAGTCCTGGAGGTAGCAGCCGTGGATGAGGCGGAGGGAGCCGACGGCACCCGAGGCGACTCGGGCCCGGGCCTCGCGCACCAGCGGGTAGAAGCGGTAGACGAAGGGAACGGTCGCTACGACCCCGGCGGCGTCGGCGGTCCGGACCAACTCGGCCGCATGGGCGGCGTCCACCGCCAGCGGCTTCTCGCAGATCACGTGCTTGCCGGCGTCCAGGGCCGCGTGCGCGAGGGGGACGTGTAGGTCGTTCGGCGTGCAGATGTGCACGACGTCCACATCGGGCGCGGTGACCAGCGACTCGGCGTCGTCGAAGCCCCGCTCGGCGCCGAGCGCCTGGGCTGCCTCCTGGGCGCTCGGCGCCGACGAGGCGGCGACGCCGACCAGGTGGGCACCGGCGCGGCGGGCGGCGTGGGCGTGGACCGCGCCGATGAAGCCGGTCCCCGCCACCGCGACCCGCAGGGCCGGGCGGTGCCCGGCGACCGCGCCACCCGCAGGGCCGGGGCCGCTGGACGTGCTCGGACCGCTCGCCAACTCCTCGGTCGCCCCCTCCATGGTTGTGATGTTTGCCACACACTTATGTCGAGTGTCAATCAAAAGCTTCCGGCTGACAAACCGAACATCGCAGGCTTGCGATGCTTTGACACCCTCAAGTCCCGCTGGTTCACTGACCGCCGTGTCCGCGGTTCCGACGCGTCCTCCCCAGCCGGCGGTTCCGGCTGCGGGGGCGGGAGCGATCCTCGAACTCGTCCGCAGTGGTCGGGCCGCCACGCGGGCGGACCTGGCGGCCCTGACGGGGCTGGCCCGGTCGACTGTCGCCCAGCGCGTGGACGCCCTCCTGGCCATGCAGCTCCTCGTGGCCCGGGGCGACAGCCAGTCCACCGGTGGGCGCCCGCCCACCATGCTCGCCTTCAACCACGAGGCCGGTGTGGTCCTCGCCGGCGACCTCGGAGCCACGCACTCCCGGGTCGCCGTGACCGACCTCGGTGGCGCGGTCCTGGCGCAGACCCGGCGAGACATCGCGATCGCCGAGGGCCCCGAGGCGGTGCTGTCGTGGCTCGAGTCGGCGTTTGACCGGCTGCTGGACGAGGTCGGTCGCAGCGCCGACGCGGTGCGGGGCGTCGGGGTGGGCCTGCCGGGCCCGGTCGAGTTCGCCACCGGACAGCCCGTGAACCCACCGATCATGCCCGGCTGGGACCGCTATCCGGTGGGCAGTCGGCTGGCCCAGCGCTACGGCGTTCCGGCCCTGGTGGACAACGACGTGAACATCATGGCGGTCGGCGAGCACTGGTCGAACTGGCGGGACGAGGCGTTCCTGCTGTTCGTCAAGATCGGCACCGGCATCGGGTCCGGGATCGTGGCCGGTGGCCACGTGCACCGCGGTGCCGACGGGGCCGCCGGCGACATCGGGCACATCCACGTGCCCGATCACGACGACATCATCTGCCGCTGTGGCAACCGCGGCTGCCTCGAGGCGTTCGCCGGCGGTGGCGCGATGGCGCTGCGGCTGCGCGAGCAAGGCCTGCCCACGCAGACCAGCCGCGACGTGGTCAGCCAGGTCCGGGCGGGCCGCCCCGAGGCTGTACAGCTGATCCGCGAGGCCGGGCGCACGGTCGGCGGGGTGCTGGCCACGTGCGTGAACATGCTCAACCCGGCGGTGATCGTGATCGGCGGCGACGTCGCCCGCGCCGACGAGCCACTCATGGCCGGGATCCGCGAGGTCGTGTACCGGCGCTCGCTGCCCCTGGCGACCGGGCGGCTGCGCATCGTGCGCAGCCAGCTCGACGACGGTGCCGGCGTGATCGGTGCCGCGGTCATGGTGCTCGAGGAGGTCCTCGCCCCGGCCGCAGTCGACGCCGCCCTCAGCGCCGGGTGAGGTCGATGAGCCCGCCGGCGGTCATGGGTTCCGCCCCCGCCCCGCCGTCGCCACGAGCAGCGTGGCTCCGATGGCGGCCGCGAGCAGCGATGCCGCCAGGATCGCGACCTTCGCCTGCTCCTCGAGCAGCTCGCTGCGGAACGCCAGGCCGGTGACGAAGATCGACACCGTGAAGCCGATGCCCGCGAGCGCGCTCACCGCCACGATGCCGGGCCAGGTGACGCTGTCCGGGAGCCGGGCGATCCGCAGTCGTACGGCCAGCCACGTGAAGCTGGTGATGCCCACGACCTTGCCGATCACCAGTCCAAGCACGATGCCGCCGGCCACCGCTGATGTGAGGGCGTCGCCGACGGTGTCGCGACTCAGAGATATACCGGCGTTGGCCAGGGCGAACAGTGGAAGGACGACGAAGCTCGTCCAGGGGTGGAGTTGGTGCTCGAGCCACTCGACCACCGAGACGGCCTCCCGGGCTGCCGTCGCTGTCTGCCGGGCCGCCTCGTACGAGGAAACGTCGGCCAGCTCGGCGGCGTCGATCAGCTCGGGCCGCCGGATCGCTTGGGTCGGCGTCATGAGGCCCAGCGCGACGCCGACGAGCGTGGCGTGGACCCCCGATTCGTGGAGCGCGAGCCAGAGGGCCGCCCCAACCACCGCGTAGGGCACGATCGAACTGATGCCCGCACGCCGCATGACCGCCACGGCCAGCGCCAGCGCAACGGACGCAAGCAGCGCCTCGCCCCGGATCGCACCGCTGTAGAAGACGGCGATGACGACGATGGCGCCGATGTCGTCGACGATCGCCAGGGCCAGCAGGAACAGCTTGAGCGATGGCGACACCCAGCGGCCCATCAGGGTCAACACGCCGACGGCCAGGGCGATGTCGGTCGCCATCGGGATGCCCCATCCGTCGGCGGCCTGCCCGCCGGCGTTGAGCGCCGTGTAGATCAGGGCGGGCGCCAGCATGCCGCCCAGGGCCGCACACACTGGCAGCATCGCCCGGCGCCGGTCACGCAGCTCGCCCTCGACCAACTCCCGCTTGATCTCGAGGCCCACGACGAAGAAGAAGAAGACCATGAGGCCGTCGTTGATCCACTCACGGAGGTCGAGGTCGAGCTCCCGGTCGCCCAAGGACACGGCCAAATGCGTGTTCCACAGGTCGTCGTAGGAGGCGTCCCACGGGGAATTGGCCCACAGCAGGGCGACGATCGCGGCGACGACCAAGGCGACGCCGCCGGCGGCCTCGGTGTGGAGGAAGTCGATGAGCGGCCGGATCAGCCGGTGCCTGTCGTTGACGTCAGAGGCGATGCGCTCAGGAGACATGTCGGCTCCCGTGGGGATGGACCACAGAACTGCCGACCAGACTTCCCGGCACGCCGAACGGACCAGGTTAGCCGCGCCGCCCGGGGCCAGACGCGAGTCCGCCCCACCGAGAACCTCGGTGGGGCGGACTGCGCAGGTCGGGCGGTCAGCGCTGGCTAGTTGGTCGGCAGCTCGCCCAGCGTGACCTCGGCGGTCTTCTCGTCGCCGTCGCGGGTGTAGGTGATCGTCACCTTGTCTCCCGGCTCGTGGGAGCGGATGGCCGACGTGAGGTCGGAGCCGCCCGTGATCTTGGTGTCGTCCACCTTGGTGATGACGTCGCCCTCCTGCAGGCCGGCGTCGGCCGCCGGCTGGCCGTCCTCGACCTGGCCGACGACGGCCCCGCTGCCGTTCTCGGCGTCGGCGATCCTCACGCCCAGGAATGCGTGGGTCGCCTCGCCCTTCTCGACCAGCTGCTTGGCGATCGACCGGGCGGAGTCGATGGGGATGGCGAATCCGACGCCGATGTTGCCGCTCTGCGACCCGACGCCGCCGCCGCCCGCCAGCGAGGCGATGGCCGTGTTGATCCCGACCACCTCGCCGTCGGTGTTGATGAGCGCACCACCAGAGTTGCCCGGGTTGATCGCCGCGTCGGTCTGGATGGCGTCGATCACGGCCGGGGACGTCGACTGGGTCTCGCCGCCGTTGCCGAACGGCGACTCGGGCTGGTCGTTGGATAGGGCGATGGAGCGGTCCAGGGCGCTCACGATGCCGGAGCTGACCGAGCCCTCGAGGCCGAGGGGGCTGCCGATGGCCAGCACGGTGTCACCCACATGCAGGTCGGCGCTGCTGCCGAGCTTGGCGGCAGTGAGCCCGCTCACGTCCTCGGCCTTGATCACGGCCAGGTCGGTCGCCGGGTCCCGCCCGAGGATCCGGGCATCGGCCTTGGAGCCGTCGGCGAACGTGACGGACAGCTGGCCCCCGTCGGCCGCCTGTGCCACGACGTGGTTGTTGGTCAGGATCTGTCCGTCGGAGCTGATGATCACGCCAGAGCCCTCACCGTCGGCCCCGCCGTTCGACTCGAATGTGATCGAGACCACGCTCGGGAGCACCGCGGCGGCGGCCTGGGACAGGAGCTCGTCGGGGGCGTTGTCCTGGCTGCCACTGGCCGGCGCCGCGGACAGGCTGGTCGTGGCCGTGCCGCTGTCGTTGTCGTCGAGGTTCAGCGCCAGCAGCGCGCCGCCGGCCGCCGACCCCGCAACGAGCCCCGCCGCGGCGAGCACGGCTACGGCCCGCCGGCCCCGCCGAGAGGGAGACGGCGGGGCCGACGAGCCAACGGGCGCCGGGCCGGCTGGGGGCGGGGTGGGGGGCATGGGAGGCGCTCCCCAGCCGGCGGCGCCGTGTGTGTCGGAGGGGGCGGAGCTGGCGGACGGATCTGCGGGGGCGGAAGGGTAGGGCTGCTGGCCGCCGGCGACGGGCGGCTGCGGCAGCGTCGACGGCTCACCGGGCACCGAAGCGTGTGGTGCGGTGACGTCGTAGGGCCCGGCAACGTACGGTCCGGGCGGCGGAGGCACCGGGAACTGCCGAGGCCCGGAGAACTCAGGCGTGTCGGGCGTGTCCGGGGTGTCGGGAGTTTCGGGGGAATCCAGGCGCTCGCCGACGGTCGTGGATGTCTGCGAGGACTGCCCCCCGGCCGCCGAGGGGGTGGTCTGGTCGTCGGTCATGGGGAACAGCATGCCCACAGAATCTGCGGACACCCTGGGTGGCGTCTGAGAAGTTCCTGAGAACCGGCCGGCCCCCAGGAGTTGTCCAGGCTGCGTCCAGGCAGCTCCCAGGTCCGCACGCCATGGTTTCCTCGTGACGAGCCGCGGCGGCGATACCGTCACGGTGCACCGATCGACACCCGCGATGATGACCGACGTCCTTCCCCCGACCAGTGGCCGCACGGCCGAGGCGCGCCTCCTGGTGGTGGACGACGAGCCCAACATCGTGGAGTTGCTCTCGGCGAGCCTCCGCTACGCCGGCTTCGAAGTGGTCACGGCCATGACCGGTGCCGAGGCGGTGTCGGCGGTGGAACGCCACCGGCCCGACCTGGTGGTGCTCGACGTCATGCTGCCGGACGTCGACGGTTTCGTCGTGCTGCGCCGGCTCAGGGCGGGGAGCCACCCGATGCCGGTGCTGTTCCTGACCGCTCGCGACGCCAACGACGACAAGGTCACGGGGCTGACGCTCGGCGGCGACGACTACGTCACCAAGCCGTTCAGCCTCGAGGAGGTGATCGCCCGGATCCGCGCCGTGCTGCGGCGCACCCGGGTCGCGACCGGCGAGACCGGTGCGCGGCTGTCGGTCGGCGACCTGGAGCTGGACGAGGACAGCCACCAGGTCTGGCGGGCCGGCCGCGAGGTGCAGCTCTCCCCCACCGAGTTCAACCTGCTGCGCTACCTGATGATCAACGCCGCTCGCGTGGTGTCCAAGTCGCAGATCCTCGACCACGTGTGGAGCTACGACTTCGACGGTGACGCCAACATCGTCGAGTCGTACATCTCCTACCTGAGGCGCAAGCTCGACGACGGCGGTGAGCCGCTGATCCACACCGTGCGGGGCATCGGGTACGTGCTCCGGCCGCCGCGCCCGTCACCATGAGCCTGGGGCCCAGGAGCGTGTGGCGACGCACGCCGCTGTGGCTGCGCTTGATCACGACGGTCCTGGCGTTATCGATCGTGGCGCTCACGGTCATGGGCGTCTTTGGAGCTCGGCTGTTGCGCGGCTACCTGGTCGACCGCGTTGACGCCCAGCTCGACGCCGCGGTGCGCGTCGTGCGCGACCGGGACGAGGCCCGCGCCGTGGAGGCGGGGCCCCTGAGCCAGTACCACTTGGAAGTCCAGGACCAGACCGGAGCCGTCGTGCGGGTCGTGCCGAGCGAGCTCAGCGACACTCCTCCGCCCGAGCTGCCCGCTTTCACGTCCGGGGGGCCCCGGGAGCGGGACGCCAAGCCATTCACGGTGCCGGCGACCCACGGCAGCGGCTCGTGGCGGGCTGTCGCCCTGCCGGTCACACAATCAGGCCGCGACGTCGGCACGGTGATCATCGCCACCAGCCTCCACGACGTCGACGCCACCGTGCACCAGCTGAGCTCTATCAACCTCATCGTGGGCGCTGCGGTGATCGCCGGACTCGCGCTCGCCGCACACACGATGGTCCGCACCGCCTTGCGGCCCCTCACCAGGATCGAGCACACCGCAGCGGCCATCGCCGGCGGTGACCTGTCTCGGCGGGTGGACAATGACGACCCCACCACGGAGGTCGGCCGCCTGGGGCTCGCGCTCAACACCATGCTCGAGCAGATCGAGACCGCCTTCAACGCCCGCCAGGCGTCGGAGGCGACCGCCCGTCGTTCGGAGGAGAAGATGCGGCGGTTCGTCGCCGACGCCAGCCACGAGCTGCGGACGCCCCTGACCTCGATCCGGGGGTTCGCCGAACTGCACCGGCAAGGGGCGGTCACCGACCCGGCCGAGGTGTCGCGGCTGCTGAACCGCATCGAGGACGAGGCCAAGCGCATGGGCCTGCTCGTGGACGACCTGCTGCTGCTCGCTCGCCTCGACCAGCAACGACCGTTCGAGCACGCGCCCGTCGACCTGCGAGTGCTGGCCAGCGACGCCGTGGAGGCGGCCCGGGCCACGGCCCCGGAGCGCGAGATCCGCCTCGAGCTGCCCGTGGACCACGAGACCGCTGACGACCTCGTGGTGGCCGGCGACGAACCCCGGCTGCGCCAGGTGCTGTCCAACCTGCTCGACAACGCGCTCGCCTATTCGCCGGCCGAGGCACCCATCGCCGTGCTCTGCGGCCGCACGCGGCGCGAGGGCCGGGACCTCGCGTTCGTCCAGGTGCGCGACCAGGGCCCTGGGCTGGTCCCCGAGCAGGCGGAGCGGGTATTCGAACGCTTCTACCGGACCGACCGGGCCCGCAGCCGGGCCCACGGCGGCACCGGCCTGGGCCTGTCGATCGTCGCCGCCATCACCGCCGCCCATGGCGGCTCGGTGGAGCTGGACACCGCCCCCGGCGAGGGCGCGACGTTCCGCGTCCTCCTGCCGATGCTCGCGGAGACCAGTTCCCCGCCCACGGACGACGTGTCACCCACGCCGCCGAGCGACGCACCACCGGCCGGCCTCCCCGACGAGCCACGACCCGACGAGGCGCGCCCCGACGAGCCGGATTCCGTCGAGCCGGGCCCCGCCGAACCCAGCCTGCGGCCCTGAAGGGCGCTTCGGCTTCTCTCATGCCGGCGGGCTCCGGGGTCTGGGCGCGTGGCGGAATAGCTGCACCCTCCGCAAAGTTGCAGATACTGCAATTTTGCCTAGAGTGTCGGAAAGATACTCCGCGCCGCCGCCCGAAGGAACCGCATGGAAGTGACGTCCCCCGTGTCCCCCGCCGCCCCCGCGGCCGTCGGGCTACCGCGCCGCCAGGTGCTCATCGTCTTCTCCGGGATCATGCTCGGCATGCTCCTGGCCGCGATCGACCAGACGATCGTGGCCACGGCCCTGCCGACGATCACCGGCGAGCTCGGCGGGCTCGACCACCTGGCCTGGGTCGTCACCGCGTACCTGCTGGCGGAGACGGTCTCCACGCCGGTCTACGGCAAGCTCGGCGACCTCTACGGCCGCAAGCGCCTCTTCCAGTCGGCCATCGTCGTGTTCCTCGTCGGCAGCGCCCTGTCCGGGCTCGCGACGTCGATGGGCATGCTCATCGTCTTCCGCGCGGTGCAGGGCATCGGCGCCGGCGGCCTCATCGTGCTGGCCCAGGCGCTCATCGGCGACATCATCAGCCCGCGTGAGCGCGGGCGCTACATGGGGTACTTCGGCGCCGTCTTCGGCGCGGCCAGCGTCGCCGGGCCACTGCTGGGCGGCTTCCTCACCGACCACCTGTCGTGGCGCTGGGTCTTCTACATCAACCTGCCGCTCGGCATCCTGGCGCTACTCGTGACCAGCGCCGTGCTGCCCGCCACGCGCTACCGCTACCAGGTGCACATCGACTGGTGGGGCATCGCACTGCTGTCCGGAGCCATCTCGGCGCTCGTGCTCCTGACGACCTGGGGTGGCGTCGAGTACGCCTGGGGCTCCAGCGTCATCATCGGCCTCGGCGTGCTCATCGCCGTCCTGCTCGTCGCGTTCGTGGCGGTGGAACGGCAGGTCGCCGAGCCGGCCCTCCCCCTACGGCTGTTCCGGCTCCCGACGTTCCGCATCGCCGCCGTCGTGAGCCTGATCGTGGGCATCGCCATGTACGGCGCCATCACCTACCTGCCGACCTTCCTCCAGGTTGCGAACGGCGCGTCCGCCAGCAACTCCGGGCTCCTGATCACCCCGGTCATGGCGGGCCTGCTCAGCGCGTCGATCATTGCCGGACAGATCATCACCCGCACCGGCCGCTACCGGGTGTTCCCGATCCTTGGTATGGCGGTGGCGAGCGTCGGGCTCTTCCTGCTTTCGACCCTCGACGTGGGCAGCAGCCGTTTGGTGTCCGGCGCCTACATGTTCGTGCTGGGCGCCGGCATCGGCCTGGTGATGCAGGTCATGGTGTTGGCGGTCCAGAACGAGGCGCCCATCGCCGACATGGGTGTTGCAACCTCGACCGTCACCTTCTTCCGGACCATCGGCGGCTCGGTCGGCGTCTCGATCTTCGGTGCGGTGTTCACCAGCCGGCTCACCCACCTCCTCGGCAGCGCCGTGCCCCAGAACCTGACGCCCGCCGCGATCAACCAACTGCCACTCGAGCAGCGGGCCCAGACCGCCAGCGCCTTCGCCGACTCCATCACGACCGTGTTCCTGTGGGCGTTGCCGCTGGTGCTGCTGGGGTGGGTGCTCACCTGGTTCCTCAAGGAACAGACCCTGCGCACGTCGTCGGGACACGTCGCCCGCGAGGCCGAGATCGCCAGCAACGGCCACGGCGACGTGGTGGACTTGACGCCAATCGCCGCCAGGAGCAACGGGAACGGACATGCCTCCAGGACAACGAACGGAGACGGTGACCGTGAGCCCGAGCGAGACCATGCGTGAGGGGCTCCGGGAGCGAAAGAAGGCGGAAACGCACCAGGCACTGGCGGCGGCCGCCCTCCGCCTCGCCGACGAACTCGGTCCCGAACGGGTGACCGTCGAGGCGATCGCCGACGCCGCCGGCGTGTCGCCCCGGACATTCTTCAACTACTTCTCGTCCAAGGAGGACGCGATCATCGGGATAGCCCCGGCGCAGTCCTCCGCCCTGCTGGCCGACCTGCTGGCCCGACCCGACGGCGAGCCGCCGCTCGATGCGCTCCGGGCCGTGGTGCTGGCCGCCGCCGAGCGGCTACAGGCCGGTGGCGACGATTGGGTTGTCCGCCACCGCCTCATCCAGAAGCACCACACGCTCGCCGTCACCAGGTCCGCCTGGTTCGCCGAGGTGGAGCGGCGCATGACCGAGGAGATCGCCCGCCGAGCTGGCCTTGACCCGGGCGCCGACATCTACCCCGCGTTGGTCGTGAGCGCCACGCTCGGGGCCCTGAGGGTCGCGATCGACGCCTGGCAGGAGCGCGGGCGGGTCGGCGCGCTGGAGACGCTGATCGACGATGCCTTCGACGTCCTGGCGCACGGACTCCGCCTGCCGCACCGTGTCACCAGCCAGGCCGTTTGACCAGGTAGGAGAGTTTTTCGCCGTGCGTGGTGAAAATCACGCCTATCGTCGTGGTTGCGGCGCCCGCTTCTCCCCACCCGGTGGCGTCCTGGGGACGTCAGGTCGATAGAGGTACGTCATGCACCTCGAGTTCACCGACGAGCAGCTGGAGCTCCGCGAAAGCGCTCGCGCAATCCTCACCCGTGAATGCCCTGCCCGGCTGGTCCGCGAGGTAGCGGTCAGCGGGGCGGAAGCCGAGGGCTTCCGCAGCCAGCTCAGCTGGCTGGGCTGGCCGGCGCTCACCATCGACGTCGACCTCGGAGGCCTGGGGCGCAGCTTCGTCGAGTTGGCGGTCATACTCGAGGAGCTGGGCCGGGCGGCGGCCCCAGGACCGTTCCTCGCCACCATGACGCAGTTCGTGCCCGCCGTGCGCGAGGCCGGCTCGGCCGCCCAGGTGAACCGCTTCCTGTCGGCGGTGGCCGCGGGCCAGCTCAGTGGCACGCTTGCCCTCCACGAGGGCGGCCGCTGGGATCCCTTCAGCATCGGCGCCACGGCGACACGCGACGGTGATGGCTGGGTGCTGAGCGGCCGCAAGCGGCAGGTGCTGTGCTGCGCGGAGGTCGACGAGATCGTCGTCGCCGCCCGCCGCGGCTCGGGCATGCTGGGCCTGTTCGTCGTGCCGGCATCCGAGATCACCTTCACCCGCGTCGAGAGCCTCGACGGCACTCGTTCCCTCGGCAACCTCGAGCTCGACGGCGTCTGGGTGCCCGATGCCCGCATGCTGGGCGAGCCCGATGTCACCGTCGATGCCACCCCGGCGGTCGCGGCAACCATTGCGGAGGCGACGGTGGGGATGGCGCTCGACGCCGTCGGCGTGTGCGGCGCACTGTTCCAGTCCTCGCTCGAGGCGGCCCTCGACCTGCCCGTTCGCTCGCTGGCGGCCGAGCCCGAGGACGGCGAGGCCCACGGCGACACCGCGACCGGGCCGAACGGCCTCAACGGCGCGCCGGAGCGGGCCGCCGGGCGGAACGGCGATCAACCCGTGCCCGCTCCCCTCCAGGTGCGGACCCCGCCGCAGGCGGTCCGGCACAGCCTGGCGGAGATGGCCGGGGCGCTCGAGCGCACCCGAGCCATCGCCTACCAGGCCACGGCCGCGGTGGCCGAGCGCCACGAGCGCGCGATGGTCACCGCCTCCCAGGCGAAGGCGGCCGCCGGCGCGTGCCAACGCCTGATCGTCGCCGCCAGCCTCGAGATCCACGGGAGGGGCCCCCGACGCGCCGACGCGCAGCTCTGGGTGCGCCGCGCACAGTCGGACGAGTTGCTGCTGGGATCGTCGACCGACCATCGGCGCGTCGTCGCCGACGACCTGTTCCGCGCGCCGAGGCGCCAGCCGGCGAGCGCCGGCCTCGCGGCGGTGCTCGGGCTCTGACCGGCAGGAGCCTCGACATGCGCGCCCGGCGGCGGGCGCCCGCTATCTCCCGGGCGGAAGTCCCAGCACGCGAGACGCAACCCGTTCCTGCTCGGTGAGGGCGTTGACGGTGGCGGTCTCGGCCAGAGCCGCCAGCCACTGCGATGGCCACGCGCCACTCGGCCAGGGGAAGGGCCCCCCGTGCGCCAGGTCGAGGCCGTCGCTCCCCAGCGCGTCGGTGCCAGCGAGATAGACCCTCTGACACAGGTCCTGGGTGACGAGCGGCAGCATCGCGAGCTCCGGCGCCGGCCGGCCGGCCGCCTCCTTGGCGAGCGCCCGGTACGCGAGCGCCCGCGCGCTGTCGCAGTCCACCCGGAGCGCCGCCACCGTGTCGCGGAACACCGGGTCCTGGGCGAAGCCCCGGGCATGGCTCGCCGCCGCCAGTGCCTCGAGGGCCCGCTGCGCATCGAGCAGGCGGGCGGTCCAGCGCGCCGTGCGTTCGTGGGCCCGGGCCGCCTCCACGACGGCCGCACCACCGGCTGCGTTGACGATGGCGTCGGCATCCACGACCACGTCGTCGAAGATGAGCTCGTCGGGGTCGTGCGCGGCGTCGGTCACCTCGGGCCGGAGCGGGCGGACGACACCCGTGGCCCGGAGGTCGACCACGACCACCGCCAGGTCCTCGGGGCCGCCCCGGATGCGACCCACCACCTCGGCCGCGCACAGGCACCAGTCGGCATGCTGGGCGCCGGGCGGCGCCGGCTCCCGTCCGCTCACCACGAGCTCGCGGTCGCGCTGGGAGAGCCGGAATCCCGGCGGGACCGTCTCCCCGGGCACCGCGCCCTCCTGGCCTACCGCCAGGCACCAGGTGATGTCGCCCCACAGCGTGGGCAGGATCCAGCGCTCGCGCTGGGCGTCGGTCCCGTGCTCGACCAGCACCGGCGCGCAGACGTCGAGGCCCTGCGGGTTGAGCGAACGCGGCACGTGCCGGCGCGACATCTCCTCGAGGTAGATCAGGTGTTCCACGGGACCCGCGCCGTGGCCACCGAGGCCGGCCGGCCACCGGGGCATCAGCCACCCGGCGTCGAACAGCGTTCGCTGCCACTCGCGGGCCCAGTCGGGCAGGTGCCCGCTGGACAGGGCGGGATCGATGGCGCGCGCCCCCGGCGGTAGGTGCTCGTCGAGCCACGCCTCCAGCTCCGCCCGGAACCTCGCTGTGCCTCGGTTGTCGCCCAGACGCATGCTCGCTCCCCGCACCGGCTGCTCGGGAGCGGTTGGCTGCCTCCGGGACGCTCCCCAGGGGATGAAAATAGCGGGGCGGCACGGAACGCGCCCGCCTCGCCCTGCTAGTGGGGCTGCTCGCCCCCGCCCTCGGGGCGCAGGAGGCGCGCCAGTTCCTCGGCCACCACTTCGACCAGTTCGGGACGGATGGTGGCCATGATCCGCTCGGCGACGGTGGCGGCGATGGCCCGTGCGATCTGGCGCTCGAGCCCATCGAACGCGTCCCGGGCGATCGCGGCGTCGATCGGGTCGAGCGTGTTGCTCTCGTCCGCCCCGTTGGTGGTGGCTTGGCCGAGCGCCTGGGCAAGGTCGACCACCACGGCGCCGGTCGGCTCGTCCTCGTCGACGACCGACAGGTTCACGACCACGGCGGTCGATTCGTCGTCGCTCCGCGCTCCCAGGTCCACGACGACCGCGTCCCCCTCCCGCTCGTCGTCGGCCACGGGCGCCGTTGGCTCGGGTTCGTCCGCCGTCAGGCCCAGCAGCTCCGGCAGCGGCTCGGCGTGCACGATCGCCAGCCGGCTGGTGCAGCGCGTGAGGGCGACGAACAGGGATCGCAGCCCGTGCTCGGCCTCCGCGACGATGCTCGCCGGCTCGACGACGACGACGCAGTCGAACTCCAAACCCTTGACCTCGTCGGCCCCCAACACCACCACCGGCGACGTCGCGGCGCGGAGCTCGGGCGACCACGCCAGCCCGTCGGCGTCGAGGCGCTGGGCCAGGTCCGCGCGCACCGCGGCCGGGCAGACGACGCCGATGAGCCCGCTGCCCAGCAGGTCGCGGATCGTCGCCACCGTGGTTGTCGCCAGGTCACGCGCGGCCGTCGTCGTCACGGCGACGTCGTGTCCGGTGCGCCGGACCGCCCGCGGGCTGCGCAGGGCGGGCGCCACCTCGGGCAGGAGGCGCATGGCGACCTCGTGGACCTCGGCCGGCAGGCGGTAACCCAGCTCGAGCTCCACGGTCTCGGTGGCCACCCCGTTGTGCCGGAGCTGCTCGACGACCCCGTCCCAGGATTCGTGGGCCCATGGGCTGGTCGCCTGGGCCAGGTCGCCGAGGATGGTCATAGAGCCGGACCGCGAGCGGCGCCGGATCGAGTCGAGCTGCAGGGGCGAGAGGTCCTGAGCCTCGTCGACGACGATGTGCTCGTAGCTGGCCGGGCGGCCGTTGAGCAACGCGTCCGCGGCATCGAGCAGCGGGATGTCGTCCACCGACCACTGCCACGTGCCGACCCTGGTCCCCGAGGGCAGCGCCAGCAGGTCGATCTCGGTGTCGCGCAGCGTGCCCAGCGCCGCCGTGACCAGCTGCTGGCGGCTGGACAGCAGCTCCACGAGGAACGCCTGCGGGGTGAGCTGGGGCCAGACGCGCTGGAGGTGATTGTCGATCTCCCGGCCGGACTCGCCGCGCCCGCTGATCTCGAAGGCCCCGAGGTCGCGCACGCCGGCGCGGGCGAGCTGGCGGCGCGCCTCGTCGATCAGGAAAGCCCGCAACTCGCGGTGGGCCTCGTTGTGGGGGCGGCCCAGGAGCTGGCGGCCCCGGGTTGCGATCCGCCGCCCGTTGAGCGTGACCGGGCGCCCGCCGACCCGCAGCTCGATGTCGTCGGTCGTGAGCCGCTGCCGGTTGCGCAGCCCCCGTTCCAGCAGCCGCAGCATCCGCCGATCACCCTTCAGGCGCCGCACGTCCGGCGGGTCGACGCGGCCGACGCGCACGCGGGGGCCGAGCGCCGACAACGGCAGCTGCACCACGGCCTCGTCGCCGAGGGACGGCAGGACGGCGGAGATGTAGCGGACGAACGCGGGGTTGGGCCCGACGATGAGGACGTCGTTCGGTTCGAGCCGGTCGCGGAGGTTGAACAGCAGCCACGACACGCGGTGCAGCCCGACCACCGTCTTGCCGGTGCCCGGCCCGCCCTGCACCACCAGCAACTGATCGACCTCGCGGCTGATCACGTCGTACTGCGCGGCCTGGATGGTGGCGACGATCTCGGCCAGCTCACCCGAGCGGTCGCGCCCAAGCGAGTCGAGCAGGGTGTCCGAGATCACCGGCCCCGGCTCGCGGCCCTCGGCGATCGCCTCGGCCAGGTCGCGGAACACGAGCTCCTCGATGGCCTGGATCTGGTTGCCCTGGCAGCGGTAGACGCGCCGGGCGTCGAGCCCCTCCGGTTCACGGGGCGTCGCCGTGTAGAAGGGCGCGGCGATGGGAGCCTGCCAGTTCACGACCACGAGGTCGTTGTCGTCGTCCCAGATGGCGCCCTTGCCGATGTACCAGCTCTGGCCGCCGGCGTCGATCCGGCCGAAGGCCACCGCCTCGTCGGGGTCGACGACACCCAGCCCGCTGACCCGCCGGCGCAGCTCGAGCACGGCCTTGGGGTGTGCCGACAGCGTCGGCGCCCGCTCGAGCACGGCATGCTGCCGGTCGCGCAACGCGAGGGCGCGATCGAAATAGGCCTGCTCCTGCGGCAAGTCCGGATGCATCTAGCGGTGTGCCCTTCTCCCGGCCGGGCGCCGCGCCCATCCCAGGCTGGCGCGGTGGCGCGAGAGACTACCGAAGCGTGCGGACCTTGTGGTCGCTCCGGCGCACCGTCACGCCGAGAACTGGGCGGAGCACCACACCCAGCCCTCGCCGTCGAGCACCGAGACGCTGGCCACGTCGCCGGCGCCGCCCTCCAACGGCACCTCCCACCAGGTCGCGTCGGTGCCGATGTGGGTCATTGTCCGGGAGCCGTCCTCCATCTCGACGGCCAACCAGTAGGTGGCGCCCTCGGGCACAGCGTCCTCCCAGCCGGGCACGTCGACCGCCACCGTGGCCGGGTTGCCGCCGTGGACCGTGGCGGTGCCGACGACCTCACCCACGCCGGTCGTCATGTCGGCCTGCTCGACGGTGGGCGCCGGCGTGGCGTCGCCGTTGGCCAGCAGTGCGGCCACCAGCACGACGGCCGCAGCCGCGGCCCCGAGCGTCGCGCCGACCGCGAGCCGCCGTCGGTCGGGCCGGCGACCGTGGTGGCGCCGGTGCAGGTGCGCGGGCCCGGTGCGACGGGTGGGCGGCCGCGCCTCCATCGCCCACACCTCCGTGAGGCGCGCCAGCACCCGGCGATCGAACCCCTCGGGGGGCGTCGCCTCGGGGCCGGTGAGCAGCAGGTCATCGGCGACACCGGCGAGCGACGCCACCTCGGCACGGCAGGCCGCGCAGCCCTCGAGATGCGCGAGCGCGACGGCGCGCTCCTCCCCCGTGAGGAGCCCCAACGCGACGTCCGGCGCCATGTCGCGCAGCTGGGAGCAGCGGAGGGAGGTCAAGAGATCGGAGCCCCCATCTCGTCGCGCAGCTTGCGCAGCGCGAGCCTCACCCGGGTCTTGACGGTGCCCTGAGGGATGCCCGCCATCTCGCTCACCTCGCGCGTGCTCATCCCCCACAGCGTCACGGCCACCAACGCCCGCCGCTGAGGGTCGGGAAGCGCGCGCATCAGGTCGGCCACGCGCCGCGCGTCGGCGCGGCGCTCGATGGCCCCCGCGACGTCCAGGGGGTCGACGGCGAGGTCGGGGGCCGGGTCGGCCACGGGTTCGGGGCGCCGGCCGCGCCCCCGCACGCTGTCGAGTGCGACGTTTCGGGTGATGCCGAGAAGCCAGGCCGCCACCGATCCCCGGCGTTCGTCGAAGCTCGCCGCGAACCGCCACGCCCGCACGAACGCCTCCTGGGCGACCTCCTCGGCGTCGACCGGGACGCGCACGATGGCGAGGGCCAACCCGTAGACCCGGCGCTGGAAGCGATCGACGAAGTGGGCCGCCGCCTCGGGATCACCCGAGGCGTAGCCCGCGAAGAGCGCCTCGTCGGACACCTCCCACACACCTGCTCTACTCCGACGGAGCGCCAGAGGATCTCGCGCCACCCCGCCAGCACAGCCAATCCGCGTGGCGGGGGCAACCCCAGCGAGCGTACCGAGCGGCATTCGCGCGGTACTGCGAGGAATCCGCGCGGGGGTTCGGACACGTAGTCGAGGTATGCCAATCATGCATTCCCACCGAGCGACCCCACCCGGCACGACAGCGACGAGCCGACACCGCCCCCGTCGGCGGCTCGTTGCGCTGGGAGCGGCGTTGGCAGCATTGGCGCTGGTGGCGGCGGCGTGCAGCGGTGACGACGACGACACCGTCGCCGGCGATCCCGGCGCCGAGGGCGGCGACAGCGGCTCGGGCGGCGGAGGCGGCGACGGCGACATGACGATCTCGATCGCCGATCCCACCGATGGCGCGACGGTCGAGCCCGGATTCAAGGTGGACGTCGACCCGAGCGTCGACATCGGCGAGCCCGACAGCGGGCTGCACCACGTGCACCTCTACTACGACGGCAACCAGGCCGACGGGGAGTACGACATCGTCTACAGCGCCGACGAGCCCTGGACCGTCGATCGTGACCTCTCCCCCGGTGAGCACACGATCGAGGCGGTCATCGCGAACGCGGACCACAGCCTCACCGACGCCAGCGACGAGGTCACGGTGACGGTCGGCGAGGGCGCCGGGGGTGGCTCCAACACGACTGAGCAGGAAAACGATCCCTACGCGTACTGACGCCCCGCCGGGTGGCCCGATAGTCAGGAACAACCGGGCCACCCGCTGGCTGCACGCCCTGCTGTACGTGATTACGTTCGTGCTGCTCGCCACCGGCTGGTGGTTGCGGACGGGCCACGAGGGACAGCCCACGCTGCTGGCCGATGTGCTCGACACGCCCGACACCGAGGTGCACCGCACCGTCGGCTGGGTGCTGCTGGGGGTCGCGATCGGCGGGCCGATCCTGGGAATCCGCGGCACGCTCACGTTCCTGCGGGAGACCCTGCGCGTCAACCGCGGCGATGGTGCGTGGTTCTGGCACTGGCCCCGGGGCGCGCTCACCGGCCGCTTCGGCCGGCACCGCGGCCACTTCGATCCCGGACAGCGGCTGCTCAACATCGCGCTGGTCGGGGCGCTGGGCACGGTGATCGTCAGCGGCGTGTTCCTCACCACGCTGTCCGGCGGCCAGACCTTCGCCACCATGGTCCGGGTGCACCGCGGCTCCACGTACGTGCTGACCGGCCTCGTGGTCGGCCACCTGCTGGTGACCCTCGGGATCCTGCCCGGCTACCGCGGCGTCTGGCGGGCGATGCACTGGCGGGGCCGCGTTGCGGAATCCACGGCCCGCCGCCTCTGGCCGGCCACCGTCGCCGCATCGGCCGGCCGGCGCCCGGATGGGCCCGAGGGCCGCGATGACGCCGAGCCGGTCACCCCGGGCGCGGCGGAGACGGGGGTGCGACCGAGTTCGCAGATCGAGGTGGCGCCCGGCGATCCTTGCACCTCCAGGGACTGATGCCCGACGAGCGCAGCGATCCCCAGCGGCGGCGCCTGATGGCCTTCACCGGTCCGGCGAGCGCGAGGCGCTGCGATCCATCGGCTGGTCATGGTTCGACCACCGGCGACGGGGCGAGGTGCTCGAGTCCGCCGACGGTCGGTCGTTGGTTCGGATCGACGCCGAGGCGCCCGGCGGCAGGCACCTGAGGTTCGAGGCGACGGTCGAGGTTGCCCGGGCCCTCCCGGTCCCCGACTGCGGCAGGCCGCCGGAGGTGGCCGCCAAGTCGGCGCCCGAGCTCCGCGTCACGGGCTTCGCCGCGGCTTAGGGCACTGGTCCACGACCTCCGGCGCGCCCCCTGGCCAGCACCGAGACCTCGGCCCTTTGGGGCTCGGCGCCGCCCCGGCACACTGGGACCATGGCTGCGACGCCCGCCCCCGACATCGGTGTCTTCCTCCCCAGCATGAGCGGGCCCAAGGGCCAACCCGGCGACATGGCCGCCACGGCCAGGCATGCGGAGGACCTCGGGCTGGAGTCGGTGTGGGTGGTCGACCAGCTGGTCGCGGGCACCGGCACGCCGTTCATCGAGAGCGTGGTCTCGCTCGCCGCCGCCGCAGGGGCGACCACGCGGATCCGCCTCGGCCTCGGCGTCGTCATCCTGCCGCTGCGTCCCGTCGTCTGGGTGGCCAAGCAAGTGGCGTCGCTGCAGCACGTGTCGCACGATCGGCTCATCCTCGGGGTCGGCGCGGGCGGCGACCGCCACAACCTTTCGTGGGTGGCAGCCGGGGTGCCCCGGCGCGAGCGCGGCCGCCGGACGGACGCCGCCCTGAGGGTCCTGCCGGGGCTCGTGTCCGGCCTGCCCACCAGGCTGGACGGCGGCTCAGACTCCGTGCCGATCCGGCTGGCGCCCGCCGCGACCGTGCCACCCATCCTCGTCGGCGGGATGTCGGAGCCGGCAATGGTCCGCACCGTCGAGCACGGCGACGGCTGGTTCGTGCTCCCCGTCCCCCCCGCCGCCATGGCGGAGGGCCGGGCCGACCTGGCCGAGCTGGCGGGCGCCCGGGGGCGGCCGACCCCGTCCGTCACGGCCAGCATGGTCGTGGCGCTGACTGGTGACCCGGCGCTGCCCGACCGCGACGGACTGGTCCGCGTGCTGACCGATCCCGACGGCATCTTCGGGATGCCCGTCGACGCCGTGCCGGACACGCTGACGCTCGGCGGCCCCGCAGAGGTGGCCGACCGCATCGCCGCCTACGGCGAAGCGGGCGCCGAGCGTGTCGTCGTCACGCTCGCCGCGGGTGACTGGATGCGCCAGGCCGAGCTGCTCGCCGAGGCGCACGCCCTGGTCGGTTGAATCCGCCGGAGTCCACGTGTCCCGCCTCACGCTGGTTGCCGTCGTGGTCACCGACTACGACCCCGCGATTGCGTTCTTCGTCGACGGGCTCGGCTTCGAGCTCGTGGAGGACTCGCCGGCACTGACGACGGACGGGCGGCCCAAACGTTGGGTCGTCGTGAGGCCGCCGGGCGCCGAGACGGGCATCCTGCTCGCCAGGGCCGACGGCGACGACCAGTTGGCAGTCGTGGGCCGGCAGGCCGGCAGCCGCGTGGGGTTCTTCCTCCAGGTCGACGACTTCGGCGCCTCATACGACCGCTTGCGGGCCCGCGGCGTCCAGTTCGTCTCTCCGCCCCGCAGCGAGCCCTACGGCCGGGTCGCCGTGTTCGTCGATATCGCCGGCAACCGCTGGGACCTCATCGGTCCCGCCAGCGATTCCAGTGGCGTCACCTCGCCCCCACCCCGAGGCGTCAGCGCAGCCCGTAGGCGTGGTGCACCTCGAACTCGTAGATGACACGCCGCTCGTCGACCATCCGCTGGAGGAACTCGTC